>DASQZK010000547.1:0-2885 GCA_035638735.1 Bacteroidales bacterium | reverse complement strand
GGAAAATGGTTGAGCATAGGATATGAACAAATAAAGCACCTTCCAAAACTGATATTGGTGGCACATGATCCCCCATTTGGCTCAAAAACAGCTGAACTGCCTTCAGGGGAAAACGTCGGCAACAAGTCTGTACTGGAATTTATTCAGCGTGTCCAGCCGGATATCTGTCTCACCGGTCATATCCATGAGGCAAACACCGAAGATTTTATCGGCAAAACAAAAGTGTTAAATCCGGGAATGTTGTGTATGGGTGGCTACGCCCTTATTCGCCTGAAGGAAGGTAGATTAGAAGCCAAACTTATGTACATATAATTAGATCTTTTAAAAATGCCCCCCTTTGTTCAATGCCTGCGCCTGCCCTGCCTGCCCTTCAGGTAGGAACTATCGTACTGGAGTAGAATGCGGAGCCCATTCCTTTGGGGCCAATATAAAATTGGATAAACTTTAGCTCACTCTAGTTCATTTTAGGCACTTTAGGCACTTTTTTTTATTGCTTATATCCAATCATCCGTAAAAAATCTTTTCGTCCCTTGATATCCTCTTCGGTTTCAATACCTTTTGTTTTAAAACCGTCAACGACACCGATAATTCCACGGCCCTGTTCTGTTTCTGCAATAAGGACTTCCACAGGATTTGCCGTGGCACAAAATATCCTGCAAACTTCGGGAACATTTTTTATGGCGTTCAATACATTGATGGGAAACATATCTTTCATCAAGAGGATGAAACAGTGGCCCGCCGAAAGTGCATAGGCATTTTTCTTTGCCAATTCCACAAGATCATCATCTGTCCCCGAATATCGTACAAGACACGGTCCTGAAGATTCACAAAATGCCAAACCGAATTTTGCCCCGGGTACGGTATTCACCATCGTCTCATAGATATCTTCGACGGTTTTGATGAAGTGAGAATGTCCTAAAATCAAATTTAACTCATCCGGTTTTTCGATCTTGACCGTCTTAATGTCCATAATCCCCCCGTTATTTTCTTCTGTCTTCGCCGGTTCTTCGGTCCGAGCCTTTTCTTCGCTCCTGGCCGCTCCTTCGCTCTTTGCCGCTTCTTTTACGCCAGATGACCCAGCTGTCGGATTGGTAAAGCTCACCGGAAAATTCAAAGGCACATTGATGCTGTGAACACCCTGATTTGAAGATGTCCGTCATTCTAACGGCATCTTCGGTCATCATCGACAACTGTCCGCAAGGCGTGTCGTCAATAACCACTGTAAAGCGTGTATCCTTAGGATCCGATTCATCGAATTTTAAATGTATCTTCATATCACAAGCCTTCCCTCAAAGCTCATAGCACCGTCGATAGTCAACTTGATACCATCAGGCTATGAAATATTTGGTTATGTGTCAAGCAAAAGGGGCGAGACTTTGACCTGCTAATGGGTCAAATCTTTATCGCTCACAACTTCGTTGGCAGACAGCCCCCTATTGTATATTCTCAACTCATCCATCAGGCCATTAAATCTGTAACTTGAATTGTTAAGCCACCCACTGATCCTTAAATTAGACCCCACCGTCCTGTTTGCATGACTTGATCCTCGAACCGTGCTCAGGGATTGCTCCACACCGTCGATGAAAAGACTGTTTTGTATCGTGCCGCTGTTGGTAAACATTGCTGCGATGTGGTGCCAGTTGTTTGCAAGTTTCGAAGATGCACCGGTAATTCCGAAAATATCTCCCTGACCCGTATTAAAACCAAAATTATCACCATTAAACCAAAGATCATATGTGGTCCATCCAATGGGCATCTGGCTGTTCCCGCCAAGCCATTTCATCCAAAACGTCACCGTTGTTTGGTCGCCGGATGACGTTGAAACCGGAAGGCCGGTGATATCGATATAGCCAATGCTGCTGGTAAATTCTCCGGAATAGCCGATATGACTGTCAGTGGTATTGATTGCTGCACTTCCGTAAGGGGTACCATGATAACTGTTTCCGGATGAATCTTTAACGTCACCAATCGTCCCGACATTCCAAGTGCTTTCATCCATATAATAAACCGCCAAAGGTTCTGTATAACAGGTTCCGGAGCAGGTATGTGTCAGGGTGTATAAAGTTGTTATCTCCTCTTCGGCCAATGCCTTGGAATAAACCATTACTTCATCAATCTTACCTTTAAAGTAGTTGTCAGAATGCTGGGAACTACCAATGGTAAAAGAACTGCCTGCAGCGGTATCCAGATTCCCTCCTCCGCTCCATGTGCTGGTGTTTTCGTATCGGTTGTCGTTGATGGTCACAGCGACGGAACCATTGTCGTAAGTCAAAACGACAAAACTCCAAGTGTTAACCGCGACACTGCCGGCCACACCAAAATCAGTATACTTGTCTTTTCCTGAAGTATCCATATAAACATGTATGGTGCCGTTTGTGTTAACGCCGATTTCGAAATTGTCGTTATACGCGTCTGAGGCCTTTGCCACAAAACAGTTTTGGGTCCTATGGTTTGTTTGAGAACTGCTCAAAGATGAGGGGTTAATCCATGCAGCCACAGAAAATGAATTGCTGCTTGAACCGATAACATTGTTTAAAATGTCTCCCATGTCTAAATAATCATTGCTGCCGTCAAAATTTCCAGCATTGCAAACTTTCCCTGAACCCACGGTATTCGTACCATTTTTAGCTGTCCCATCAAGACCGCCGTCACCGGAGTCCTTGACTTCGCCGGCAGTACCGTCCCAGCTGCATTCGTCCATGCGCCATTCAGCAGACAAGTCTACCGTATATGGCGCCGCACCACCGCTGGACAAGACCGATACGCTCAATATAATTTTCGCGGTATTGTCCGTACAAGTGGCATCGGTTGCTGTTAAGGTAAAAGTGAAAGAACCGACAGATGAGACACCGTTTTTCTTGATGGTACACGTATCACTTCCACTT
>DASQZK010000546.1:0-3003 GCA_035638735.1 Bacteroidales bacterium | reverse complement strand
CGGGGGATTGGACATGCAACGGGCAAGCAGTTGATCGGGGGGTTAACGGACGGGGGACGGGCGCTTGATTGGGGAATTAACGGGCGCAAGGACGAGCGCACGGCCGTGCGCCCCTACGGCGAACCTTGATGTCCCGTGCATTGGACGGCCATTTTCATCAACGGCCCGGATGACCACCACATACGTGGTTTTGGTATCGGCCAAACGAAACGAAATATGCATAGGCTTGCCGGGGGTATATGTTAATTCAGGGTCCCACATCAACATGTTACGTGTATCGGGAAGGTGCGGGCCGGCAAAATCGCTTTGCGGGGTCCCTTTGTAGATATCGGGTCGGAGAAATCCGTAATTGAGGAATATGCCCGATGAGGGAAGGTCAATACCGCCAAAATCACCTTCTTTCGAGATAACGCTAATGATTCCGCCATAAATCATCCCGCCCTTATCGTAGGGTTTATCGACAAATTCCACCCGGTCAATTTTTGATGGGTGACAGGCCATGATTTTTTCGACATCGTCAATTGCTACCCAGTCGATCAATACAAGAGGGGGATGTACCGTCATGCCCGATAAGGTTGAATTAAAGATGAAACGCTTTTTGCCGTGTTCTTTACCTATTCTGGCCGGCAACGCCAGTTCGTTAAAATATTCTTCGAGCGAGGGTAATTCAATGTATTCATCAATATTGAGCACGTATGCGGCTTTACCGTAAAATGGCCGTTTATCATGTCCTGTAACATCAGCATCCCCGGTTACGCGGATACTGTCGGAAAGGAGAAACTTCTTCTCCACTTCGATATTTGCCGCCAGCAGCAGAGCCGTTTCTTTCTGCAGCGAATCCAGATCGAAAGGGATCGCAGGAAGAATGGGTACCTCCGTGTCATAGTCATTGTCCACCATTATTTCCGGCCTGATACCGGTGGTCTTTTCCGTACTCAGGAATAAATCGCGGTCTCCGTCGAAAAAAGGCATGGTGAATGAAAAACGGCCGGAGGAATCTGTATCAACCGCCAGGAAATCTTTCTCACCGGGAACAGACAGGTTAACCGTTTTCACCACAAGCGGCTTGGCAGTTTCGCCTTCCAGCAGACGCCCGGAAAGCGCAATACCATCTGCTTCATGGTGAAATTTACCGGTATTATGTCCGGGTTCCCTATAATAACGGGATTTCTGGGGGCTAAATGTACCTGCCGGCACCACAGAAATGCAAAGGCCCCTGATCTCCTCCGGAGTATCTTTAATATCAAACGTAACATAAACACTGTCGCGGGTAGTGTATTCATCCCGGGACGTACTTACTTCAATTTCCCGAAGTTGACCCGGTGTCGCATTTAATGGCACAGTCTTGCCCCCACCCTTGCTTTCCAGCACCTTACCCGAATAGGGATTCACAACGGTTACCGGAACATAGGAAAAAGAACCGGAGCCAAAATTCCTGTCATACCGGGTATACGTCTTAATGTCATAGTTGCCGCTGATCATGTCTTTCGGGATATTGAGTCTCCCTGAAGACTTATCGCCCGAAATCCGGAATTTCCCTTTAACGAAAGCTGTTCCATCCGGAGACACTAATTCCACATATAACACACGGCTTGAACAGGCGGTATCTTTTTCCCCGAAAGTTGTGATCACAGCCGTGAAAAAAACCGGTTCACCTGATAAATACAGGTTTCTGTCGGAAAAGAAGGTTACCTTCTCCCATCCTGTCCGGGCAGGAAGGTCTTGTGCAGGTATTTTCCCCACGATGAAGAAAGCCAGGACACCTAATATAATTGTAAAGCTTTTCATTCCGGCCAGTAATCGGGTTTTTCAGTTGTTCCTCCCAGTTTCGTGCAATCGACACATGCTGCGTCAATGGGTCTTATTGCACCATGAAGTATCAGGAAATACAATATCCTGTCAGCCCCGCGTGATGCTTCCAGTCCACCCCTGTCGAGGATATATGGCGGATGGCACAATGATTCATAGTCGAGCTCCAAACCGGGGACATCGTTTACAAAAATTCTTTTCTCTTGAACCGACACAGCGTTGAATGTGCCCAGCACTTCTTTCCCCGGGGCATTCACCACTTCAAGGTTCCCCCTCACGCGTATGGGTTGCTTTTCATAGAGGCCGCCCTGGTTGTTACTGTTGACCCTGAGCTGGTCCCAGTATTCATAAGCAGCCCGGCTCATGGCATATTGCCTTACCAGGAGGCTGTACATAATAGCCAGCCGCGAGCTGTTATTACCGACATAATTCAACTGGAAAGCCTGGTACCTGTTGGCTGCCAGGTTTGCCGTGGACAGGGTATAGATGTTCTTGATTTGTTCCGTATTATAGCAAATAAAAAGGGAATAATCGGGTGGGTCGGTCTGGTGGATTCTTCCGTCGTACCACGATATTTTCGGATAGGTGGCATGACGCTCCCATGTTTCGGTCAGTTCCCAGCGAAAATAATGGCTGCCGGTTCCCCCCGCATCCAGGTCGAGATGGAACTGTATTCCCGGCAGGTCGCGGGCCGGATTATCGGGAGGGCCTTCCTCGACAGTATACCACAGTGAATCGACGGGCGGGCTTACAGGCATCTGGTCAAAATCGGACACTATCTCCACACCCGAGGGTGTTACCACCCTGATCTGGTACGAAGTACCCGGCTTTAGGTCGGAACTGCTCATCCATATCCGGTAAATACCGGCTTCAGACTCATTCATGCCATAGGTATGTCCCTTATCATCAAGAATGTCAACCCGGCAACTGCGCAATGGGATGAACGCTGGTTCATCCACTTTGGACGAAAGGGATATTTTCACGTATTGGTAGCCTTCTTCATTAGTGAGTTGCCCGTAAACAACATATTTATCCGTGGCAGACTCACCCAGGTCGGGGGTAAATGGCTCGATGCATGAGAACATGGCCACGAGAATGATCAATATGCCTGCCAAAGGGCTATTCAGACGCATAATTTCCCAATTTAAACAACCATGTGACGGTGAAAAAAGGTACCCCAATCACCGAATATTT
>DASQZK010000545.1:0-3671 GCA_035638735.1 Bacteroidales bacterium | reverse complement strand
AGCCACCAATAATACCGTGGGTGCAGGAATGATCGTCTGATAAACATAGCCTGTCTTTAGCCCATAAGAGCCACATTAAATGACGAAACGCATTGTTATTCAATGCTGTATCGCCATTGTCCTGAACCGAAGGGCCGTACCGGGTCAAAGACGTCGAGCGGCGCCGAAGGACTACAGTCGAAGGTATACCTGTAAACCATCCAGGCCATCACTGTTTGTTCCCGGGAACGCAAGGAAGGGCAAATGGCACCTTTCAAAAAGTATTTCTTGATGCCCGTCAATTCGTAAAAATAACCGGGATATTTTGCCCGGGATACGACATAAAAAAAGAGCTGCTCATAACTGAGCAGCTCTTTTTTTATGTTTATAAGACAAGATTTACAACATCATCTTACTTGGTAACGACTCTGTCGCGGAGAACGCCGTATCCTTTTTCCTGAATACCTGCATCCTTTTTACCAAAGGTTACATCACCGGCACCCGGGCCAACGTAATAGGTCACGGTTGAACCGAACCACACACCTGCATCGTTAAGGTCGGGAGTTACAGTGAACCTGATATATTTCTCACATGTTCCAAGCAAAGGTTCCGTGAAGTTATCAAACCACAATCTACCATAACCCCATCCAAAGAGATCTTCGTTAACGACGATCATATTACCAGGATCTGGTTCGTAAATCTGGTATGTTTTCTTGTTAACCAGCAGACTGTATGTTGATGTATTATCACCCGTGAAAAGGCCAACAAATTCATAAACCAGGGTATCACCATTTGAAAGGTCCTGGTTGATAGATACGGTGGCAGGGTAGAAGGCATCACCTGAATTATCGTTCCAATGTTCGAGAACATCAACGGCATCACCGGTAAATTCATCCGGTACAAAGGGACAGGGAACAGGAAGGTGAAGGCTAACATAACCGTTTTTAAGTATTGACATTATATTCCTGGTTGAAGAGGCAGCGGTATTGGTTCCATCTGCCAAATAAGCCGGAATAGTCTGACCGTTTGTCAACGTGATATCGGTGTAGAAATCAAAAGAATCACCAATCTTAATACTATCCTGTACAGGAATAGCATCGAACAAGTTAACGAGGTCTTCTGTCTTTAGAGAAACAGTTTCAGGAACGCTGGTTACTTCTTTAACCATGACTGCATTTTCAGTATCACCGTTATAAACACCCATGAGGGTAATTTTCTGGAACGGTACATCGAACAATTCGTCAACAGTAATATCGAAGTTAAAGCCAGCAAAATCGTTCCGATCGATCAGAAAATCTGATGTAGGGGCAAGTTTAACTACCCCGACATTGGAATCCTGAATGTTGTCAGGCATTCTGCCGTTACTATCACCCTTTTCACAACCTGTGAAGAAGAGCGCAACAGACAGAACCATTACTATTCGAAAGATATATTTCATAATTTTCATTTTTTTTAGTTGGAATCTCTATTACTTATCCCAGAAAATACCTTCTGTGGTGATATTGGCCTTTTGTCCCGGGCTGTTACTATTCAGCTGGATTTCATCGTTGAAGTAAGGCCATGACAGTGGATAGCCACGTGTTTGCTGTACAGGAACAACACCGCTACCATTAGGACCACCGCTCATCTCGCCGGCAATACCTGTGTCAGTCAGATCCGGATTTTCAGGATCGAACATAACGGGGAAACCGGTTCTTCTGTAGTCGGTATACTGATCGTGAGAGGTACCAAAACTCGAAAGCCATTTCTGGGTCATGATAACTGCCATTTTCTGATCCTCGGTTGTGGCATTGTCATAATGCCTGACGAGAACGGTGTCAATGTAAGCATTACGATCGGCAGTTGATATAGTAGGAACCTGCTGTGCGGGAAGTCCAGCTATACTAACAACTTCATTAACCTGTCCGAAAGAAGCTTTCATAGCATTTTCGAGGGCAGTCCGGTCATCGGTCTGTGCTGTTTTATTGGAAACGATAAGTTCTGCTTCCAGGTAATACCTGTCGGCATAGGTAAGAAGCCTGCACGGAGCGGCACCTGTCCCTTCTCCGGTTCCAAAATAGTCGCCCATTGAACTGGTCAGTCCTGCGCCATCGTCGTAACGACCACCGCAAGGATAGAGACCCATCATAGAAAATGTAGCACGTCCGGCGGCATCGCGGTTGATACCAACTGATCCGAAGTAAATAGAAACAAAGTTTCCATCTCTGAATTCAGGATCATTTTCCGGGCTTGAGTTATCAGGTCCGAGTTGGTTCACCCAGTAGTAAGGGATCCTGGGATCGGTAATACCGGTCAGAATACTGTCGTTTTTACCACTCATAATGTTGAATAACCAGGGGCTGATATAGTTACTGATCTGGCCTCCGCCGTATTCAGTTACAAATGCAGGGTTCCTGTCATCAGGAGAAGACTGGGCTGCATAAGGGATCATAAAGCTTTCGTCCCAGTTTCTGATCAACATGGTAGAAGCGTTGGCCAGCAGTGTGTCCACTACAGCGTGGTTGTACATGTCATCAACATCTTTAACCTGGGTATACAGTTTAAGCTTCAAGGTATTTGCCATCCTGTACCATTTGTCGACATCACCACCATAAACCAGGTCGTCATTACCCGGAGTGAGGAGGTTTTCAGCGGTATCATTTAACATATCGGCGATACCGTCGTCAATCATGGTAAACAGAGCACCATAGATATCCTTATCGGTGTCATACTTAGGATTAAGATTACCGGGCTGGTTAGCCTCAGTAAAAGGTACATTGCCCCAGAGGTCAACGATTGTGCTGAATGTATAAGCTTTCAGCACTTTACCTATACCGGCATATTGTAAATTCTGAGATACCGGGTCTTCACCAAGATTGATAAGCAGGTCTAAATCCTGCAGAGCACCTGAATAAAAGGTTGTCCAGTAGTTTTGAACAAACGCCGAACCTGTGATACCATAGTTATCATATTCAGGTTCACGTGAAGAAAGCTGGTGGGTAAACACCGCAGTAGCGTAGCCTACAGAGCCGAAATCGTATGTAAAGATACTTCCGAGAGTAGCTTCGATACTGGGAAGCATATATCTGATATTGGGTTCCGACGGATTGTTCGGGTCCCGGTTGATATCCAGAAAATCCTTACAGCCCGCTACACCAATAAGCATTGCGGCAAGCAAAAAGATTTTTATTCTCTTCATAATATTATTGTTTAAATTTTAATTAAAATGTCAACTTCAGGTTAAAACCTACCCTTTTCACAGAAGGTGCCACCGTATATTCCACACCCTGAACGTTGGAGTTACCATATCCGTTTACATCCGGATCGAAATGGGTGTATTTAGGAATATTGGGACAGTAATACCAAAGGTTGCGGCCTGTAACACTGAATGTGGCGCTTCCAAACGGAGTTTTCTGTAACCATTTTTCGGGGAAATTGTAACCAAGTGACACTTCCCTGAGTCGAACAGTGGTTCCGTCGTAAACCTGGTAATATCCAGCTGAGTTGATCGCGAATGATTCACCAAAATAAAGGTCGTTAACGGTTACCTGGGTTACGTTCGGGATGGTATTTCCATCTCCGTCCTGTACAGCGGTAGCGGTATTAGGATCACCATAAACGCCAGGAATTATAACCAGTTTTTCCCTGTCTTCCGTATCTTTGGTTACACCACGACCAAGCAGTGAAACAACTGAGTTCGTGTAAACATCGCC
>DASQZK010000544.1:0-2413 GCA_035638735.1 Bacteroidales bacterium | reverse complement strand
CCAATTTATAAGCTTAAAAAATTCTTCAACATAATCGGGCCGCCTGTTTTGAAAATCAAGATAGTAGGCATGCTCCCATACATCACAGGTTAAAATCGGAATATAATCCTCCCTCAACGGATTCCATGCATTCGGACCCTGTATGATCTTCAGCCCGTTATTCCTGGTTTTTACCAGCCAGGTCCAGCCTGAACCAAAAAGCGTGACGGAAGCCTGGGTAAACTGTTCTTTAAATGAGTCGTAGGTTCCAAAACTTTTTTCGATGGTCTGCATCAGCTTTCCTCCGGGCTTCGTATTACCCGATGGGACAAGGCTTTCCCAGTAAAAAGTATGGTTCCACACCTGGGCAGCATTATTGTATATCCCCCCCTCGGTAAGCCTGACAAGCTCTTCAAGGGATTTCTTCGACCATTCCGATCCTTCAGTTAGTTTATTCAGATTGTTCACATAAGCCTGGTGATGCTTTTCATAATGGAATTCAATAGTTTGCCTGCTGATCACAGGCTCCAGGGCATCTGTCGAAAACGGCAATTCCGGTAACGTAAAATTCATGTTGGTTTTTTTGGTTAAATCAGGTTTTGGTAAAGATATAAAAAGAGGGAAATGAGCCTTGAGGAACATCATATTTTTTGATCAATCCATGTTTTCTGTGTATTAATTTTTTAACCTGGATTCCAAACTGCCATTTTATGTATAAATGGATTATCGTGTGTAATCTTTTTGTTATGATGCCGAATAAACTATTCGCCCGTGATACCGGAGATATATTGCCCCTTTCCGACTCGATCATAGAATGGACCGTGTCAGCCCGCCATTTTTATACACCATAAAACTTAAGGGATTATATTGATGGCGGCGCCGACCGGGTGTTATAATATCACCCCCGATGACAGGACATCTCCTGTTTGTGTGAATATTTTTCACATAAATGTGTAATACTTACACAATTTATGTCTCCGGGTTTTGCAAAAGTACCGATTTGCGGTTTTGCCTGCGCTTGTAAATATTGAGCAGGATAAGTGCAACGGCAATAATGGACATGCCTGATATAGCCACCAAAGCAGGTTTTTCATCTGGCAGGATGATCCAGGCCAGTGCGGCCCCTGCAACAGGGATAAGGAATTTCCAGAAATTAAGGTCTGAGACTCTTACCTTTGGTCTCTTTAGCAGAATGTACCAGATTGAAATAGCTGCAGCTGAAAGTAAGCTCAGCCATGACAGAGCAGCGTAGTACCGGAACGGTTTAGGACCGGTATGAATGCCTTCGACAAGTAACGAGAACAGGAATAATGAACCACCCCCGATGATCATCGTTGATGAACTCAGGATAAGCGGTGGTATATTCTTGCCGTCTCTGGCAACGATAACATTTCCCACTCCCGAAATAGTATTGTTAAGAATAAGAAGAATGATCCCGATGATACTTGCCCCGTGAACCGATGAAAAGCTGTTTCGCCCCAGGCTGACCAGTACAATGCCGGAAAGCCCCAGGAGACATATTGATAGTTTTGTCATGGTGAGCCGGTCATCCGGCATGGAAAAATGGGCCACCAGGGCTATAAACAACGGTCCCGAACCGATGATAATAGCTGCCAGGGCGGCAGGCACCATGTTCAGACCGAGATAAAAAAGTGAGTACTGTACAAACATGGTCAGGAAGGCTAACACGAGAATTTTCTTAACATTTGTCCTGACTGTTTTTGCATATCTTTTGAACGACCCGGCAAAGGGAACGATGATGATGCCGGAGAGAAAAAACCGGATACCCGCAAAATGCAAAGGCGTGGTATAGGGCAGTCCTATTTTAATACCCACGAAGGCCGAAGACCACAACAGGCAGGCCGTAATAGCAAGAAACGTAGTACTAAAAATGATAG
This sequence comes from Bacteroidales bacterium, assembly GCA_035638735.1. GTDB lineage: Bacteria > Bacteroidota > Bacteroidia > Bacteroidales > DASQZK01. Next base: position 536 of record DASQZK010000544.1, on the reverse strand, counting down.
TTTTCAAAATCAACAGTTTTAGCCGGCAAAATTCGTAATTATTCGCCGTTTATCATAATGGAGATCCATAAAAAGGAAAACAGTTAAGGCGTACATCTCAAAAGTCGTTTTGTTCATACCATGGCTGCACCTGCAAACATATCGTGGACGTCACAGGGTAATAAAAGAACAGTCAACATTTTCGTATTATCCTTTCCGTTTGTATCTTTCCTGATAAATAACGGCAAATCAATCTTCATGAGGATACCTCTTGCTATATGGTTTACAGGGTTGCCCGGATCGGGAAAAACGACGCTCTCGCGCCATTTGTTCGCCGAATTTCAGAAACGTGATATAAAGAGCATCCTTCTCGACGGGGATGATATCCGTAAAAAACTAAATAAGGACCTGGGGTTTTCGATGGCTGACCGCCTGGAGAATATCCGGAGGGTAGCAGAACTGGACAACCTGTTGCTCGAAAACGATATTTCAACCATCAACGCCTTCATTACGCCTACGGAAAGTTCCAGGGATGTGGTCAGGCGCCTGATCCGGCC
>DASQZK010000543.1:0-3582 GCA_035638735.1 Bacteroidales bacterium | reverse complement strand
TTCCTGCCTTCGGGTACTACCTCGGTTGTCGTGTCGTCAATCGTTAAAAACTCATCCCTGAACGCCTGGTCCAGGCATTTTTTGATGTTGTCGTTGTCAGACAAAAGGTCGAATTCATCCCTGTTGATCAAATGCCCTGTATATGGACCATACAAAAGTTCCATGGTCCGGTGGAGTAATATTCCAAAGGCCGATGCATCAATATCTTCGGCCACTTCATCCTCCTCCCGAATACCGGCAACATGAGTGAAATAAAACCGCAAGGGGCAGTCGAGCCAGGTTGTAAGGGAGGTAGGCGACAGCTTGCGTTTTCCAAGGCTGGTATATTCTGCCAGCTTTGCCAAAACATCAGGTGTCTTTTCAATACTAATGGCTTCGGCCTTCTTTTCGCCAATTTTAAATGAGACGGTCTCAAAACGGATGTCGGTATCGAAGAGATATTTTAACTGGTATATATAACGTGCAGGCTCACCCGAATTTACACCTTCGGTCTTACTGTTATACATAATATCAATGTGTTCGGCACGCTGGATAAGCCTGTAAAAATAATACGCATAAATGGCATCTTTGTCTTCCCTGGTAGGCATGCCAAAGGCGTAGCGAAGATTAGCCGGAATATAGGAAAGTGACTGTGAAGAAGCCGGCATCACACCTTCATTCAACGACAAAAAGAGCACGTTCTTAAAATCAAGGATACGTGTTTCCAGAATCCCCATCAGCTGAATGCCCTGCAATGGTTCACCCTCGAAAGGAATACGCGAACTGTTCATTATTTTCCTGAACAGGCGGGTAAACGTCTCTATGCTGGTATCGACAGGGTTATTTGAGAAAATCTCGTGTAACTTGTTTAACCTGGTTTTAATATGAAAAATAAATTCCCGTTCAAGAGTAAACCAATGCTTTTCATCGTCCACTGTTAATGATTGTTTCACAAGAACATCAAGGATTTCCGAAATATAATCCGTCATAGAAGGGGCATCATCAATTTTCCGGAAGATAACCGGGAATAATTCATGACCGTTAAAAAACGAAGGTGAGATATAGATCATATTTCGTGTATTGATCTCACCGGCCAGTATACTGGCGTCTTTTTCGGCAATAGCCCTTACGTACTGGTGATTAATTACTGAAAGAACATCGCGGAAATAAAAACTGCCCGATTTACGTTCCCGCCCGGTTGACATGTTTCTCTGGAGGCGAAGCAGGTTTTCGACGAAGCTGAACACCGGCGTATTCTTCAGCGGATATCCCATCGTAATGTTCAGTCCGGGAATTTCTTCGGGAAGTGATGACAGTACCGGTTGCAGCATATCCTCATCGCCAAGGATAATGGCTGTATCGTTGAAACTGTCGGTTTCCGGAAATGCCCGTTCATTAAGAAGCTCGTGAAGCTTTTTAGTCTGAAGAACGTCTGAAGGCAGGTTGAAAACTCGGAAACGCTTCGGCTTTCCCAGGTTGATGAAATCATCAGGAAAACCGGGACCGGCCGGAAACTCCTCCAGATTGCGACGTATGAACCGGCCTGCTTCTGCCATATTCCCTTCCCTGTATTGTTGATCATAATCCCAGTAAAAATCGCCTTTGCCGGAATCTCTCAGGTAGCTGAACAATTGCCTCTCTGCTGTACTCAGGGCGTTGAATCCGCAAATGATGACCTTCTCGTTTTCGATGTCGGGATAATCCTCAAGGGCTATGCGTCCGGACACTTCACGGTAAATCATACCTTCATATCCGGTATTGGTTTCCCGGAGTTTCGAACGGAGATTGGTATACATGGGTTGCAGTATCTTCCATATTCCTAAAAACGATGCCTGCTCCGGACTCAGATCTTTCTCCCTGAAGTGGCTCCAGAACTGAAGTATGAGCTCTTTCTGTTCGGAGCTCAGGTAGTCGAAAACATTTTCTATCTCTTTAAGGTCAGCTATATTGGTAAAAAGATCGTCGGCATTAACCAGGTATTTATCAATGTCGTTGAAATCGCTGATCATCATTTCACCCCAGTAGAAGAACTCGTCGTACGGTTCGGGATTATTAACCAGCCTGCTGTAGATCCGGTATAATTCGAAGTTAAGATCAACGGGGTCAGCATAGGTCATCCCCGACAATGCTTCCATGAAACTGTTGATGGTATGAATTTCAGGGAGCCATGCAGAACCATTCATCGCGTTCTTCAGGTAATATTTGAAAAAGACCCCTGACCTCCGGTTGGGAAAGACGATACACTGCTGACCCAGGGTATCGCCGTAACGATCAAGCAGGTGAACTGCCAGTTTATCGAGAAATGCATTCATACAGATATACTTATCATTTGCCTGTTATTTATACTACACCACTATTTTCAGTCCTGCCGTTCGCGGGCGATTAGCCGGGCTTTCTGCTCCCTGTTGATCACCCTGTGCCCTGTCTCTTCTTCCCCTGCCAGGTATCCTTCTCCTCGAGCAAAGCCTCAAAACGGTTCAATACCTGGTCGTAACGCAAGCCCCATCCGGGTCTCAAATTGTAACGGGGTACCGATTCGCCTGCAATGCGCTCAACGACAAGGTCGGGACGAAGATTTTCGATCACCTCCACCATCAGTTCAAGGTATTCGTCCAGCCCGAATTCATGGTAATCGTCGGGGTGATGTTTATAGTCCTCCCCCATCCTGGTCCCTTTCACAATCTGAAGCTGGTGAAATTTCACCGAATGCAGCGGCAAGCCTGAGAGTATGTCGGCCGATGCCATCATCCGGTCGTGCCCTTCACCCGGCAAACCGGCAATCACATGACCGCCTGTCCTTATTCCCCTGCCCGCTGTCTTCTCAATGGCGCGAACGCTGGCCTCAAAATCATGACCCCGGTTGATCCGTTCCAGGGTATCGTCAAAACACGATTCGATACCATATTCAACGGAAACATACTGGGTTTCATTCAGCCCGGACAGGTAATCGAGCAGATCATCGTCTACGCAATCGGGTCGTGTACCTATCACCACGCCGAGGATCCCCGGATATGACAAAGCTTCCTCGTAGAGGACTTTCAGCTTATCGAGCGGGGCATACGTATTGGAATATGCCTGGAAATAAGCCAGGAATCCCTTTGCATTCTTGTACCGGTCGCGGTGAAAGCTCATCCCTTCTTCAATCTGCCGTGTCACACTCTTTTCCGGCAGGCAATACGACGGGTTAAACGCGTCATTATTGCAGTAGGTACAACCTCCCCTGCCCTTTGTACCGTCACGGTTCGGACAGGTGAAACCGGCATCGATGGTGAGTTTTTGCACCCTCCCGCCAAAATGTTGCCTGATATAGCCTGTATATGTATTAAACCGCCTGTTATTATCCCAGGCGTACGGCCTGTTTATCATGATATCTCCTCTATCTTTCCTGTAGTTACGTACCAAACAAATCCTTTTATACTGCACGTCTCGATTTCGGCAAGGGCATCCATATATTCCCGTACCTGCCTCTTGTGTGAGTCTTCCGTTTTCAGCCCAAACTTATAATCCACTATCTCAACACCATTATCAAGATAAACCACCCTGTCGGGCCTGAGTATTCCCCGACCGTCTTTCACAAGCTCCTGCTCGGTACGGACTTTTACC
>DASQZK010000542.1:0-7989 GCA_035638735.1 Bacteroidales bacterium | reverse complement strand
CAGGATCAATATCGCTGTATGCCCGCGCCTGGGGAACGGTCTCGATGTCAAGGAATAGCAGGTCTTCAACCTGGATATGATTTAACATAACGGGTCTTTTTTCCTAAAGGTAGAAAAAATACGGCAATACTACTGCAGTGCAAGCCGCTGTTGTATAATTGTGCTCAAAACATTAATAGCCACGGTATTGTTACCGCCCTGTGGCACAATAATATCGGCATAGCGCTTTGTAGGTTCGATAAACTGGAGGTGCATGGGTTTCACCGTCTGGTGATAGCGGTCGAGCACCACATCCACCGTCCTGCCGCGTTCGGTGATGTCGCGGTAGATCACACGGCTGAGACGGTCGTCGGCGTCGGCGTCTACATAGACCTTCAGATCGCATATCTTGCGTAACGGCTCATGGGTGAAAATCAGGATCCCTTCAACAATTATCACCTTCTTCGGCTCAACAGGTATGGTCTCATCACTGCGTGTACAGGTCAGGTAAGAATAGACAGGTTGCTCAATCTTCTCCCCTTTTTTCAATTGCCTGATATGCTCAACGAGCAATGGGAACTCCAGCGAAGAAGGATGGTCAAAGTTTATTTTCTGCCGCTCTTCATCCGGAATATGGCTGTTATCGCGGTAATATGAATCCTGAGGAATGACAGCCACCTGGTTCTCCGGCAGATTCTCAATGATCTTCCTGACAACAGTTGTCTTCCCGCACCCTGTGCCTCCGGCAATACCTATAATGAACATAAATAAAAGGATGTTTTGGAATTATCGATTAACTTTGCAATAAGAAACATAATCCCTTTTATAACTATTAAAACGTGGAACAATGATCAAACATATCGTTTTATTCCGGTTCAAAGATAAGGAAGGAAAGGAAGAAAATGTAAAAAAACTGAAAACGATGATAGATGATCTGAAGCATAAAATTCCCTTCGTGGCACACATCGAAGGAGGGATTAACTTCAGCACCCGCGATGCTGCCTACGATGTAGCTCTCGTCAGCGACTTTCGCACACACGACGACCTGGAAGCCTACCGGGTTCATCCCGATCATCTTAAGCTGATAGATTTCCTGAAAACGACGGATTACGAGCTTGTCGTTACCGATTATGAATATTAATCTCTGAATCATGAATGAACTGTATCCTCTTAAATTCAAGCCGGTATTAAAAGATAAGATCTGGGGCGGCGATAAACTGAAAACAGTCCTTCACAAGGAGGGGGCATCCTCGACATGCGGCGAAAGCTGGGAGATATCCACCCTCGAAGGCAGCGAATCGGTTGTTGACGGCGGCTTTCTCGACGGCAACAGCCTGTCCGAGCTTATCGAAGTATATATGGGCGATCTTGTAGGCGACCATGTTTATGATAAATTCGGCATCGAATTCCCGCTCCTTATTAAATACATCGATGCCCGGGAACGCCTCAGTATCCAGGTTCATCCCGACGATGAGACCGCCATGGAAAGACACCGGTCGTTTGGCAAAACAGAAATGTGGTATGTGATTGATGCCGAAAAAGAGGCCGGACTGATAACCGGCTTTAACCGCACCATTGACAGGGAAACCTACCTCGACTATTTTAACTCGGGCCGCATCGAAGAGATCCTTAATGTTGAAAAGGTGACGAAAGGCGACTGCTTCTTCATCCCTGCCGGACGTGTTCACACTATCGGGGCAGGCATCCTCCTGGCCGAGATTCAACAAACCTCCGACCAGACCTACCGGATATTCGACTGGAACAGGACCGATGACCAGGGGAATACCCGGGAGCTTCACACCGAACTGGCTGTTGATGTGATCGATTTTGAACACCGATCCGATTACCGGACCGACTACGAAAAATCCGAGAATAAGACGGTAACCATGGTCGACAGCCATTACTTCACCACCAGCATCATACAGATGGACAGTACCGTGAAAAAAGATTTCACCCTTATCGATTCCTTTATTATATATATGTGTCCTGAGGGCCGGGTGAACATTCGCTATGGCGATAGCGGATCGACTGAGCTGAAGACAGGCGAAACCATCCTGATTCCGGCACAGATGAAGAGTCTCCAAATTGAACCACTGGAGGAAAGCACCCTTTTGGAAATTTATTTACGGTAAACGAAAGACATTGTCATTTGACCGATTTTCTCCGGTAATCCGACCATTTAATATATACCATGATCTTACATCTGAAACCGGGAATCGAAAACACAGTCAGACGGGAAGTAAGACAGGAACATGTGGCCTCCCGTTACGGCAATGACCAGCTGCCGGTGCTGGCCACGCCTGAAATTGTATCATTCATGGAATATACAGCCCTCTCATCGGTGCAGTCGTTCCTGCCCGAAGGATACAGCAGTGTGGGCACCGAGATACACCTGAAGCATGTAAAGCCGGTAACAGCGGGGACCTCACTGGTTTGCCATTCCCGACTTACCGAGATAAGCGGACGCCGGTTGTTTTTCGAGATCAACCTGCGCAACGACCACGACCTGATAGCTACTGCCTCGCACATCCGGGCCGTGGTCAACAAACATAGTTTCTTACGGATGACCAGGACCGAATCATGAAGATAACCAGTTCAGAATTCATAAAAAGCAGTGCCAAAATCGCCGAGTGCCCCAAACCCGGCTACCCCGAGATAGCCTTCATCGGGAGGTCTAATGTCGGCAAATCGTCACTGATTAATCTGCTTACGGCACGGAAAAACCTGGCCAAAACTTCGGTATCACCAGGAAAGACAAGACTGATCAACCATTTCCTGATTAACAGCCGGTGGTACCTGGTCGATTTACCCGGTTACGGATATGCCAAAGTAAGCAAAGGGGAAAGGCGTAAATTCGGGAAACTGATCGAGAACTATATTTCAAAAAGAGAAACACTTGTAAATGTAATGGTCCTTATCGACAGCCGGCTGAAACCCCAGCAAACAGATCTTGATTTTATAACCTGGCTGGGAGTCAATAGTGTGCCCTTCTCAATCGTATTCACAAAAACCGACAAACCGAACCAGCGTGATCTCAGCAAAAATATCCTGAATTTTAAAGCCGAGATGCTCAAGACCTGGGAGGAAATGCCGCCGGTATTCGAGACTTCGGCATTGAAAAAAACCGGGAGGGAAGAGATACTCCGCTACCTGGAAAGTGTCATTGTAAAACCGCTTAACTTTTAAAAGATATTCATATAATATTGCCTTAAGAATGATTACATTTGCCAGCGCAAAAACATATTATTCAACATAGTTTAAAAAATCATGAACAATAATGCTCCTGTCAAATTTTTTGCAGGAAGAGGCACCAAGCCTCTGGCAGAAAAGATAGCCAAATCTTTCGGGATTGAGCTGGGAAAAACGGCTGTGCTTGAGTTCAGTGACGGTGAGATTCAGCCTTTTTACGAAGAATCGGTCAGAGGATGCGTGGTCTTTATCATCCAGTCTACAGCACCACCGGCCGAAAACATCCTCGAATTATTGCTGATGATCGATGCTGCCAAACGGGCCAGTGCATATAAGGTGGTAGCTGTTCTCCCTTACTTCGGTTATGGCCGGCAGGACCGAAAGGACAAGCCACGTTCATCTATCGGGGCCAAGCTGATTGCTAACCTGCTCGTATCGTCGGGGGTCGACCGTGTTATGACCATGGATATGCACGCCGACCAGTTGCAGGGCTTTTTCGACGTACCTGTCGATCACCTGTACGCTTCCTCTATATTTGTTCCCTACATCAAAAGCCTGGAGCTCGAGAACCTCGCTATTGCAGCTCCCGATATGGGCGGTACCAAAAGGGCCAATGCCTATTCCCGCTTCCTTGGAAGCCAGATGGTGATCTGTTACAAAGTGAGGAAAAAGCCAAACGTTGTTGAAGAGATCAGGGCTATCGGGGATATAGAAGGTAAGAATGTCTTCATCGTCGACGATATGATCGATACCGCCGGCACCATTACCCTGGCCGCCGAAATGATGAAGAATGAAGGCGCTTTGTCGGTGAGGGCTGTAGCCACGCACCCTGTACTCTCAGGACCCGCATACGAACGTATCGAACAGTCGTTCCTCGACGAGGTCATCGTCACCGACTCTATCCCCATAAAAGACCACTCCGGCAAGATCAAAGTTCTTTCTATTGCCGACCTTTTCGCCGACGTAATTAACAGAGTCTATAATTATCAGTCGATAAGCTCCCATTTTATCACATAAGTTATTATCTTTGCACTCCGAATTTAAAAACTGTTAAACATACCCACGTGTGATGGGGAATTAGTTTATTGTATAATTCTTAGTAGCACAATTTATTATTATGAAAACTGTAGAAATCCAGGTAAAAAAAAGAGAGAAGCTCGGTAAGTCAGAAACCAGGCGTCTCAGGAACCAGGAAATGGTTCCCTGCGTTATGTACGGTGGTGAAGAAAACCTCCACTTTTACGCACACGAAAACTTCTTCAACAAAGTGGTTTTCTCTCCCGACGTATTCCAGGTCATCCTCGATATTGAAGGAACAAAAAAGAAAGCGATCATTCAGGAAATTCAGTTCCACCCTGTGACCGACAAGATCATTCATCTCGATTTCGTCGAGATCATTGACGGAAAACCTGTTATTGCCACCATACCGGTGACCCTCTCGGGAATTTCGGTCGGCGTTCGTAACGGTGGTAAACTGAGACAGAGAAGAAGGTATCTCAAAGTGAAAGGTCTGGCTGAAAACCTGCCCGACAAGCTGGATATCGACATCTCCGGGCTCGATATCGCCCAGGTCATCAAAGTGGGTGACCTTGATTATCCGGATCTCGAAATTCTCGATCCACACCGTTCCATGATCGTTTCAGTTGTTTCCTCGCGTGTTGCCATGAAGTCTATGACGGTAACCGAAGAAGGTGCCGAAGCTGAAGAAGGTGCTGAAGAAGCTCCTGCTGCAGCTGAAGAAGGTACTACCGGGGAGAATGCTGAAGAATAAGAACCTCAAATTGACGATTCAATTTTGAAGTACCTTATTACAGGACTCGGAAACCCGGGTGAGCAATATGCTCACACACGCCATAACATTGGATATGATATATTGGATGCCCTTGCTGCGGCATCCAATATTTCTTTTCAGGATAAGCGTTATGGGTACATTACCGAGTTAAAATACAAGTCGAGGTATTTTCACCTGCTCAAACCGACAACTTATGTCAACCTCAGCGGTCTCGCTGTGAATTACTACCTCAAAAAATTAAAAATTCCACAGGAAAACCTGCTGGTAATAGCCGATGACCTGGCACTTCCTTTTGGCACACTAAGACTCAGGCCCAAAGGTGGCGACGCCGGCCATAATGGCCTCAATAACATCATACAGGTCCTCGGTAACCAGGCCTTTGCCCGCTTACGCTTTGGCATCGGCAACGATTTCCCCCAGGGCTATCAGGTAGACTACGTGCTTGGTAACTGGTCGGGAGAAGAGGAAAAAGCCCTTTCCGAACGCATCAACATGGCCTGCGATATTGTAAAATCGTTCGGCACCATCGGTATCGCCCATACCATGAATGAATACAACAAGCGCTGACAAACCTCCTTCAACCTTTCGGCTGACCGGTTGTTACTTCTTCTGAAAACCAACAGAATGTTTTTACACCGAAGTCAATGGGAAAACGTACCATTCAGTATATCATCTTCTTCTCAGCCCTTTCGCTCACGGGCCTTATCGTGACACAAATGCTCTGGGTTAGAGATGCCCTGAACCTGTCAGAAAAACAACATTCGCACCGCGTCGACCTTGCCCTCGATGATGTGCTCGACGAACTCAACGACCAGATGGTAAAGGTGAATGACAGTACCGTTGAAATTACCAACCCCGGCAACCCCAGGGATGAAGGTATATTCAGAGTATTGAATATGACCTTCCTCGACAGGATGATCAGGAAATATGTCGACTACCACGACCTCGATAAGGATTATATCTACTCCATTGTCAAGACCGACAACGACTCAGTAGTGTATAGCTCTGCCGGTAAATCCCCTAACCGGAACAAGGTTGACATTCATAAAGCCTGCCTGCACAATATCTGGAAGAAGGATTACTACCATCTTGAGTTATACTTCCCCAATCAACGTAAAGATGAACTGATACAAATGTCAGCATGGCTGCTAAGTTCCGGGGTCTTCCTTATCATCATCATCTTTTCATTCTACTTTATTATCTCCACCATTATCCGCCAGAAGAAAATCTCAGAGATCCGTGACGATTTCATCAATAACATTACCCATGAATTCAAAACACCTATTGCCACCATTTCGCTGGCCTCGGAAGTTTTGCTGAACACACAGAAGGATGATCCCGAATCGAGAATTGCCAGGTATTCCCGGGTCATATACGAGGAAAACAGTCGCATGCGCCAGCAGGTTGAACGCGTTCTCCAGCTCGCCGTGCTCGAAAAAGGCGATTTCAACCTCCACCGCTCAAGACAAAACATGGACGAGATGATCCGTAAAAATGTCGAGAACCTGCTGCTCGAACATTGCGATGAAGAAGTAGATCTCAACTATAACTTCACATCCAAACATCCTGTGGTGGACATCGATGTGTTGCATTTTGGGAATATTATCAACAATCTTGTCAGTAATGCCATAAAATATTCCGGCAAAAAACCGGTTATAATTATTAGCAGCAGGGACGAAGATTCCTATTATGTTTTTTCCGTTGAGGACCGCGGCATTGGCATAAGTCATGAAAATTTGTCTCACATCTTCGACCGTTTCTTCAGGGTTCACACAGGCGATATTCACAACGCAAGAGGCTTTGGTATAGGGTTATACTATGTTAAGCGGATGATCGAGGCTCACGGAGGAAAAATAAAAGTCCACAGCGAACCGGGAAAAGGTACGCGTTTTGATGTGTACATTCCCCGGGATGCTGATTAAACAGAACGCCATGAAGAAAAAAAACAGTCCGAAAATATTGCTCGTTGAAGACGATGCCAACCTTGGATATGTTCTAAACGACTTTCTTCAGATGAGCAATTATGAAGTTGTGCTTGCCAGGGATGGGAAGGAAGGCTTCGAGAAATTCAGGAACGGCAATTTTGACCTCTGTATTCTCGACGTAATGCTGCCGGTCATGGACGGTTTTACCCTTGCTGAAGAGATCAGAAAGACAGATACCGATATTCCGTTTATCTTCCTCACCGCAAAAAACATGGAAAAAGACCGTATACGCGGACTTAAACTGGGGGCCGACGACTATATGACCAAACCTTTCAGTACCGAAGAATTGAGTCTCAGAATCGAAGCTATCCTCCGCCGCTCCAAGTATTCCATACTGAAAAATGACGTTTCAAGTGTCTTCCAGATCGGCAACATGACCTTCGACTACACGAACCACATGCTGAAAACGCCTGCAGGTGAACGCAGACTTACCAAGAAAGAAGCCGAAGTCCTCCGGCTGCTCTGCATCAACAAAAACCAGGTGGTTAAACGTGAGGTGGCTTTGAAAAATATCTGGGGTGACGACGATTACTTTATGGGCCGGAGCATGGACGTCTATATCACCAAGCTCAGGAAGATACTGAAAGACGACAAAAAGGTGTCTATCGTTAACATTCCCCGAACGGGCTTTAAACTGGAGGTTGATGAATGATCATGGCAGCCCCGGAAGCCCTGTCGCCTGTTGTCCTTTATACTCATAAAACATGCCTTGCAACTAACCTCTGTTACAAACCAAAACCTTAACAATAAATCATCATCGCAACACCATGGCCCCAACCCAACCGCGCATCGACAAATATCTATGGTCAGTCCGTGTTTTTAAAACCCGGTCCATGGCCACCGAAGCCTGTAAAAAAGGTCGGGTGAAGATCGACGGACAACAGGTCAAACCATCACGTACCGTTAAACAAGGTGAAGAAATCGAGGTGAAAAAACCACCTGTCCTTTACACCTATAAGGTGCAGGATTTCCCGAAAAGCAGGGTGGCAGCCAAACTTGTTCCTGCCTACGCTGAAGACCTTACCCCGGAAGACGAAATGGCTA
>DASQZK010000541.1:0-4600 GCA_035638735.1 Bacteroidales bacterium | reverse complement strand
GCATTATGGCTCCGCCAATATATCCGAACATAGTATCAACGCCTTCTTCCAGCAACGAAAGCACAATAGCCTCTGCACCACTTACACGTTTGATGACCGGCTCCTGTCCTTTTGCCTGGGTTTTCGTTTGAGTATCCATGTCTATCTGGGTTTAGGTTAATAATTAATCGATTATTCTTACTGCACCTTTATCTGCCGAGGTGACTAAACTAGCATAAGCTTTGAGGGCTTTTGATACATACCTCTCCCGGGATACGGCTTTCCAGGCCGATTCGCCCTTTGCATCTTCTTTTTCTCTCCGTTCGCTGAGCTCTTCATCGTCCAATCGAACATTTATTCGTCTTGCCGGGATGTCAATATCGATGATATCGCCGTTGCGGATCAGTCCAATCTCACCTTTCTCGGCTGCTTCGGGCGAAATATGTCCGATGGAAAGACCTGACGTCCCCCCGGAAAAACGACCGTCGGTGATCAGTGCACATTTCTCGCCCAGATTGCGCGATTTGATATAAGAGGTCGGGTAGAGCATCTCCTGCATGCCGGGACCACCTTTCGGCCCTTCATATCGGATAACCACCACTTCGCCGGCTTCTACGTTGCGGTCGAGGATACCGTTACAGGCCGTGTCCTGGGAGTCAAATACTTTGGCAGGGCCACTGAACTTCAGCACTGAAGCCTTTACGCCTGCGGTCTTTACAATACAACCGTTCCTGGCAATATTACCGTAAAGGACCGCCAGTCCCCCGTCGGCCGAATAGGCATGCTCAACATCGCGTATACATCCGTTAGCCCGGTCATCATCGAGATGACGGAATCTGGCTTCCTGTGACCCCATTACCAGGTTCCGTCCCCCGCCGGGAGCAGAACTGAAAATGTTGACAGCCTCCTTATCCGGATTTTCCCTGGTAATATCATATTTCTCAACAGCTTGTTGAAGGGTAAAGCCGTCGACCCGCTTTACCGATGTGTCGAGCAGACCCCCTTTGGCCAGTTCCGAAAGGATTCCCATTATACCCCCGGCACGGTTTACGTCCTGGATGTGATAGTTTGAATTGGGAGAAACTTTGCAAAGCACCGGTGTCTTGCGCGATATGGCGTCAATGTCTTTCAGCGTAAAATCAGTTTCTGCTTCATGGGCAATGGCAAGAATATGCAAAACGGTATTCGTCGACCCGCCCATGGCAACATCGAGGCTCATCGCATTGTGAAAAGCAGCTTTAGAGGCAATGGACCGCGGAAGGACCGAGTCGTCGCCTTCATAATAATAACGTCCTATATTGTTTATCAGGGCTGTGGCTGCCTTTTCGAACAGGGCTTTCCGGTTTTTATGGGTAGCAACAATGGTTCCGTTGCCGGGCAGGGCAAGGCCGATAGCCTCGTTCAGACAGTTCATGGAGTTGGCTGTAAACATGCCGGAACAGGAACCACAGGTGGGGCATGCCAGCTTCTCAATCAGGGATAGTTTATTGTCGGGAACATTCTCATCCCCGGCCATTACCATGGCATCAACCAGGTCGTAAGCCTCACCGTCAACCACACCGGCTTCCATGGGGCCGCCTGAAACGAAAATGGCAGGAATGTTCAACCTCATGGCTGCTATCAGCATGCCGGGTGTTATCTTGTCACAATTGCTGATGCAGAACAAGGCATCCACCTTGTGGGCGTTGGCCATGTATTCAATACTGTCGGCAATGAGATCGCGTGATGGCAGTGAATACAACATACCGTCATGCCCCATAGCTATACCGTCGTCAATGGCAATGGTATTGAATTCAGCGGCGAAATATCCTTTCTCATCAAATACACGCTTTACCTCCTGGCCCACATCATGCAAATGCGTATGACCGGGAACAAACTGGGTAAACGAATTGACTATGGCAATTACCGGTTTGCCGATCTGTTCCTCCTTCATGCCATTTGCCCTCCAAAGGCTGCGTGCACCAGCCATTCTGCGGCCCTGCGTGGTGGTATCACTTCTTAACGATTGTCTCATCTTGATATCGCTCCTATTATAACAGTAAATTAAAAAAGCCACTCTCTAGTTTGAGAATGGCTCCGTATATCCTTTGAATTACCATACCATTCTCACGTCATCATTCCAAGAATGACGAGCCCCACGAGAATCACAATAATATCAGTATGGCTATTCTTCATAAGTATTCTGTACGATTTCTGAAACAAAGATAGGTAAATGCCTTAGTTGACAAAATAAATTTATGTTAAAAAACAGTTTTAATTAATATTTAGTCTAATTTAGCTTTGTTTGGTTACGAATCGTAATATTACTGTGGCTTTTTTACCGTAAGACTGTTAATTTGACAGGTGTTGAGACTATATGTAGAAGACATGATGTGATGGCAGCCCGGAATGCCTCTGGCGTAAAGGTGAATATCATTGATATACAGGCGTTTATGCTGGTGTGGATTGGTAGTGAAGATCCGGAAACAGGCATTTTGGGACATGCGCTGATACCAAAAAAGAAGGGCAAGCTACTCATATCGCACCGCTCGACCGCTTACCCTTGCTACCTTCCGGTCCTGGGGGGATTCAGCAGGAGCTGGTCGTATGAGACTTGCCCTTGGCTTGCAAAAGTAGTATTTTTATTATTTCCTGCAAAATATCTTTTTATGGAAAGAACATGTCCTTTAAATCGACTATATTTGTTCAGACTAATCAACATTCTTTATGAATAACTGGATTAAAAATATGTTGTATCCCTCCCTGATTTATACCGGGATCATTGGAGGGATTTATATTCTTAACAATCTTGTTGTGGATGCCTTTAACCTGCCTTTCAGCATATATAACCAGGTATCAGCCAATCTTATCCTGATTGCCGGTATCGTTATTGCGATTTACGCCTACAGGAAGGAATATAACAACAACCTGATTTCCTATGGCAGGGCTGTGGGATTTGGAGCCCTGACGGCTTTACTGGTTGGAATCATCCTTTCCATATATACGAATATCTATATTCAATATATCAATCCTGATTTTGTTGCTTTATTAAAGCAGAATTTAGAAGAGAAATTTCTCCAGAAAGGATTTTCACCCGATATGATTGAAACAATAACCTCGAGGACCGACAGGATGCAAAAGCCCTTGATTGTATTTGCGAGGACGATCTTTTCCACGGAAGTTCTGGGGGTGATTGTCAGTCTCATTGCTTCAATTTTCATTAAAAAGGAACCCTCAGAGCCATTTGCCGACGTAGCATAAGCCTTATATTATGGATGTATCGATTGTAATCCCCCTCTTTAACGAAGAAGATTCGCTTGTTGAACTCACCAATTGGATAGATGAAGTTGCAAAGAAAAACCATCTCAGTTACGAGATTGTAATGATCGATGACGGGAGTACCGACCGGTCATGGGATGTTATTAAAGATCTTTGCGCCCGCCGGAGCGAAATACAGGGCATCCGCTTCAGACGGAATTATGGAAAATCGGCCGCCCTGCATACCGGCTTCCAGGCAGCAAAGGGAGAGGTGGTGGTTACGATGGATGCCGATCTCCAGGACAGCCCGGAAGAGATCCCCGAGTTACGGCGAATGATCCTTGAAGAAAGGCTGGACTTGGTATCGGGCTGGAAGAAAAAAAGATATGATCCGATCTCAAAAACTATTCCCAGCAAATTTTACAATTGGACGGCCCGCAAAGTGACCGGGATAAAACTTCACGATTTCAATTGTGGGCTCAAAGCATACCGAAACCAGGTTGTCAAATCGATAGAGGTTTTTGGTGAAATGCACCGATATATACCTGTTATTGCCCAAAAGGCTGGTTTCACCAGGATAGGAGAGAAACCCGTTCAGCATATGAAGCGCAAATATGGGGTTACCAAATTTGGTCTTGAACGGTTTATCAATGGATTTCTCGATCTGATGACCATCACCTTCATATCTAAATTCGGTAAGCGACCCATGCACATGTTTGGGACCATGGGAACGTTTATGTTCCTTATCGGTTTTATTGCAGCAGTATGGCTGGGAGCACAAAAGCTTTATCTTCTCCACAAGGGAATCAGGACTATCCTTATTACCGACAGTCCGTACTTTTTCCTGGCAATCACAGCGATGATCATTGGGACACAACTGTTTGTGAGCGGATTTTTAGGTGAGCTTGTTTCGCGTAACTCACCAGAGAGAAATGAATATTTTATTGATGAAGAATTAAACAGTGAAGTGTGAAAATTATAAGTATAGGACCGGCATATCCTCTCAGAGGCGGTATTGCAAGGTTCAATGAATCCCTGTCACTATCGCTCCAGGATGAAGGCCACCAGGTTGACATCATATCTTACCGGTTCCAGTATCCGTCTGCCTTGTTCCCGGGAAAATCGCAGTTTGCTACCGAGGGGTCACCACCTGCCGGACTGGCCATTGAATCGCTGATCCATTCACTTTCTCCCCTTAGCTGGAAACAGGTGGCATTGGAATTGATTAAGCGGAAGCCCGACCTTGTCATTATTCATTACTGGATGCCGTTTTTTGCCCCGGCCATGGGATTCATTTGCCGCAGGTTAAAAAAATTTTCAGACATACCGGTTATCCTTCTGGCTCACAATCTGATACCTCATGAGACGCAGCCAGGAACGGTTT
>DASQZK010000540.1:0-2875 GCA_035638735.1 Bacteroidales bacterium | reverse complement strand
CTTTTAAACCGCAGGTAGTCTTTTGAGAACATCACCATCCGGTAAGAATCGGTATAATCTTCCAGTGTCATTTCTCCAAACGGGGAGCCGTTTTTTGTGAATCGTTCTGCCGCCTGACTGACAATTCCTGCGATGGTAATTTCCCGGCCTTTCAAATCAGCCAGCGACTGAAGTGCAGTGATGGGAGTGGTATTCAGGTTTTCGAGTTCAAATTTGTAGGTATCCAGCGGGTGAGAGGACAGGTAGATGCCTATCAGCTCTTTTTCCTTGTTAAGTTTTACCAGCATGGGCCATTCTTCAATCACCGGGGGTACAGGTTTTGAAATTTCAATTGCTTCAATTCCTCCAAAAAGAGTAGGCGCTGAAGTGTTCTCGCTTTGCATTTTAATCCCGTACCTGACAAGATTTTCAAGAAAACTGTTTTCGTTTTCATCTGCAGCGAAGAACTGGTGTCTGTTGGTACCTTCAAAACCGTCCAGGGCGCCTGCGGTGATCAGATTCTCGAGACATCGTTTATTCACCGAGGTGAGATTCACCCGTTCTACAAAGTCATAATAATCTTTGTAAGGTCCGTTTTCTTCGCGTTCTTTTATAATGGCTTCCACTGCTGCTCCACCAACTCCTTTAATGGCAGCCATACCAAATCGAATATCTCCTTTTTTATTAACAGTGAACCTGGAAAAACTCTCGTTGACATCAGGGCCCAACACGCTTAAGCCCATTCTCCGGCATTCATCCATAAAGAAAGTGATCTTCTTAATGTCGTTGAGGTTCCGGCTCAATACGGCTGCCATAAATTCGGCAGGGTAGTGGGCTTTCAGGAATGCTGTCTGATAGGAAACATAGGCATAACAGGTAGAATGGGATTTGTTGAATGCGTATTGGGCAAAGGCTTCCCAGTCTTTCCAGATCTTATTGACGACTGTTTCATCAAAACCATTTTTTTTACACCCTTCCAGGAACAAGACCTTCAGTTCATCCATGAGGGCCTTGATCTTTTTACCCATCGCTTTACGCAGAGAATCGGCCTGTCCTTTTGTAAAGCCGGCCAGTTTCTGAGAAAGCAACATCACCTGCTCCTGGTATACAGTGATACCATAAGTGTCTTCCAGGTATTCTTCCATCTCGGGAAGGTCGTATACAATCTTTTCCGTACCATGCTTACGGGCAATGAAGCTGGGAATGTATTCCATCGGGCCCGGCCGGTAAAGGGCATTCATGGCGATCAGGTCCTCAAAACGGTTGGGTTTGAGCGCACGAAGGTGCTTTTTCATCCCAGGCGATTCGAACTGGAAAAGCGCAGTTGTTTCTCCTTTACTGTATAATTCGAAAGTGGCTGGATCTTCAAGCGATATCTTTGAAATATCAACATCCTCTCCCCGGGATAATTTAATGTTTTCAACTGCATCTTTAATGATGGAAAGTGTTTTTAACCCGAGGAAGTCCATCTTGAGCATACCCACGGATTCCACATGCTTCCCATCGTATTGGGTAACAAATAATTCGGCATCCTTATTTATACAAATTGGGATGTGTTCTTCCAGGTCGTTTTTACCAATAATAATTCCGCAGGCGTGTACCCCTGTCTGCCGTACTGATCCTTCGAGTACCTCGGCGTATTTCAGTGTCTGTGCTACCAGCGGATTTGCTGAGTTTTTCTCAGCTTTCAGCTCCTGCACTTCAGCAAAAGCTTTTTTGAATGTTGTTCCTGGTCTTTCGGGAACCATTTTGGCTAGTCTGTCTGCCTCTGAGAGTTCAAGTTTCTGCACCCGGGCAACATCCCTGATGGCCATTTTTGGTGCCATGGTTCCAAAGGTGATAATATGTGCCACTCTTTTTTTGCCATACTTGTTAACCACCCATTCCAGTACTTTTTCACGGCCGTCTTCATCAAAGTCGATATCAATATCAGGCATTGAGATACGGTCGGGATTCAGGAAACGTTCGAACAGCAGATCATACTTAATGGGATCGATATCCGTAATTTTCAGGCTGTATGCAACTACTGACCCGGCTGCTGACCCCCTGCCCGGGCCAACGGACACACCCATCTCGCGTGCGGCCCGTATAAAGTCCCATACAATGAGGAAGTAACCCGGGAATCCCATCTTCTGTATCGTCCCCAGCTCAAAATCCAGCCGTTCCTTTGTCTCAGCAGGCAATTCTTCTCCATAGCGTTTGTAAGCCCCTTCGTAAGTAATGTGCTTCAGGTATTCATCTTCATTTTCAAAACCTTCAGGAAGCGGGAAATCGGGCATGATTGGATTTGAATTCAGTTCGAATTCTTCCACCTTATCAACAATTTCGCCTGTTGTCCTGATGGCCTCCGGAAGATCAGCAAACAGGCTGCGCATCTCCTGCTGTGTCTTAAACCATTCCTGTTGGGTATAACGCATGCGGTTCGGGTCATCCAGATCCTTACCGGTACTCAGGCACAAGAGCCGGTCATGTGCAGCGGCATCTTCTTTGTTAATGAAATGAACATCGTTGGTGGCAACATATTTCAACCCGGTTTTTGCAGCCAGTTCTACCAGTTGCTGGTTAAGATATACCTGGTCCTGATATACTGCTTTGTCAATCTTTTCATCACCGGAAGGATGACGCTGCAGTTCGAGGTAAAAATCGTCGCCGAAAATGCTCTTGTATTCTTCAATTGCCTTTAGTGCAGCCTCATTGTCTTCATGCAGTACTTTTTCAGCAATCACCCCATTCAGACAAGCAGAGAGGGCAATAAGTCCGGTGTGATATTTTTGTAATAATTCTTTATCTATGCGTGGCTTGTAGTAGAATCCATCGGTCCACCCATAGGATACCAGCTTCATCAGGTTTTTGTATCCTTCATAATTTTTAGCCAGCAGAACGAGGTGATTCCCGC
>DASQZK010000539.1:0-3496 GCA_035638735.1 Bacteroidales bacterium | reverse complement strand
ATCTGGTTTTTGATTGATGACATCGAGAACATCCTTCAGCCTGGCTGCTTCAGCGTTCGAAACGGGATTGCCGGTAATAACGTGGTAATGTTCCGCGCTTTGCGTTACCATGAGGATATGCTGTCCCTGCATGCCTTCACCGGTGTGTTCTTCATCCAGGGCATGAAGGGTGATATTTTGCAGGCATTCTACCATAACATGATAGACCCGTTGACGAACCAGCATCTCTTCCTTCCTTGCTGCCATCTTCCTTTCGGCTAGAGTTGCCAATGTCTTCATCAGTTCGTGGGAGACTTCTCCTTCATACACGATAATCGTCTTGTGCGCTTTCATCTCCGAATAGAATTGGTAGATAAATCCCAGCAGTCCGCCTTTTATGTTTGAAGATGTGCCCATCTATGGTCTTCCAAGTTCTCAGTTTACGGTAAATACACTAAAAAGTTTACCTCTCAGAATTCTATGCCAATCATCAATACATCGTCGAGTTGTTTGAATCCCTTTTGCCACTGGTTGAAATCAGTGTTGAAGAGTTCATGGTATTGCATCATAGTATATCCGGGGTGTTCCAGTATCTGCTCACGTACCCGTTTCGGGGAATATTTTCTGCCGTAAGGCCCGCCAAGCTGATCGGTGAGCCCGTCGGTAAAAAAGAATATCTTGTCGCCCTTCGCCGGATGAATGCTGTGGCAGGTAAAATCCGGTTCGGTTTTCCTGAGCAGGGGGATCCCCCCGATAGCTTTCCTGTCGCCTTTATAAGCGGTCAGCTCTTTGCCGCTCAGCAGGTACAAAGGCCTGTGCGCACCGGTATACTCGAGATGTGAGTTTGCCATATCTATTTTGCAGAGGGCGATGTCCATGCCATCGCGGGCGTCCGACTTGCTTGTATTCTGTTTTAGCGTTTCCCTAAACTGGTCGTGGAGCCGGTTGCAGATCAGGCCGGTATCCAGGTCGGCAGATTTCTCAATCACATCTTTCATGAGGAAGAAGGCGATGAACGACAGCAGCGCACCCGGCACCCCATGGCCGGTACAATCGACCGCTGCGATGAAAATGATGCCGTCTTTTTTGAAAAACCAGGGGAAATCGCCGGAGATAACATCACGTGGTTTGTAATACACGAAGCTCCTGGGCAGGTTTATTTCGATCTTTTCAATATCGGGCAGCAGGGCAACCTGTATTTTTTCCGCGTAGCGTATACTGTCCTCAATTTTTTTGTTCTTTTCCTGTATCTCTTTTTCAATCCGTTTCGATTCTGTGATGTCATGACCGACAAAAAGAATGGTTTCCAGCTCCCCACTGTTGGTTTCGGGAATAGCGTCGAGGCTCAGGATCCGTTCGGTCAGCTTCTCTCCCATCCTCAACGGCACAGCAATCTCGTTATTGGTTTTCATAGGTGAGTCTTTCAACTCGCGGAGTGCATCTGTAAAATAGTCGTGCAATATTTCCGGGAATTCCACTTCAGACAGGCGCTTGTTCAACAGCTCCGTGGATTTGACAGAGAGGTAATCTTCAACAACAGGGTTCGCATAGTAAACCTGTCCCGATACACTCATGCGGACGATCATGTCGAGTGAATTTTCCGAGAGCGACTGCATACGGCTTTTGAGTCGTTCTTCTCTTTCGGCCCTCATCTTCTCGGTGATATCCCTGGTGTTCACGATAATTCCTTTTATCGACGGATCGTCCAGGAGGTTCCGTGCTGACGACTCAAGGAAGCGTTTGCTGCCATCACGGGTAACAAAACTATAGCGGATAGTGTGACCGGTATTTGAATTTTCGGCGGTCTCCAACAATAATTTCCTCAGCGCAGCGGCATCTTCGCCGTTAAGTCTTTCAAAATCTTTGCCCTGCATCATTTCTTCCTGTGAATAGCCAAGGATGTTTAATGTTGACGGGCTGATATAGGTCATCTGCATGTTTTCGTCATAGATGGAGATGACCTCGGAGGCATTCTCGAGCAGCCAGTGCAGCTTTCCCTGGGCCTCGCCGGCTTCCCTTATCTTCGCTTGAAGCCTCAGGTTGGCTTTCTTCAGTTCGTCCTGCGTTGCTTCCATCTCTCTGGCGTTCTCCTGCAGCTCTGCCTCATTTTTCTTCAACTCCCGGGTCAGCACCCTGGACTCTTCAAGTAGTTGTTTGGTGCGAAGGTTTACACTGAGGTTATACACCGTGCGGGCAATTACTTCTCCCAGCTCAAGCAGGAATTGAATAGAGAGTTTTGGAATTTTCGGCTTTACCGACGCGAACTCAATCACTCCCTGCAAGCGTTCATCGGTGATAAGCGGAATGAGCAGAATACTCTGCGGCTTCTGGTCACCCAGTATGCCCGAAGTGATGGTGACGTAATCATCAGGTATCTCCGTCCTGTAAACAAAGTCCTGCTCATAGGCGCACTGCCCCACAAGTCCCTGGCCGGGACGGAATTCCTGGTTGATAAATTTCCTGCGGTTGTATGCGTATGTGGCCAGACAGCTGAGAACCTCCTTTTCCTGGTCGTAAATGTAAAAGGCACCCTGCTCTACGCCGATGTAATTGGCCAGGGTCTTCATGACCTGGAAGGCCAGTTCGTCAAGATCGGTGTTGATTCTTAATATTCGGGATATAAGATCTTTGCCTTCAGAAATCCAACTCTGATTACTCTCTTTGCGCTGGGTGGCCTTCAGAAATCCCTGCAAGAGTTGAAGCGCTTTCCCTAACTCATCCGAATCATCGCGCGGTACCACCGGTGTGGAAAAATCACCGCGACCAATGCGCATAGCATGCCCGGCATACGTTTTAATATCGTTGTCTTTCTCTTCCAGTCTTCGCGAAAAGCCTGCTTCCAGGGCCATTTTCGTTCTCAGGATGTAGCGGCTGACTACAAAAACAATGGCCGGCAGCAGATCAGCAAGCCAGATGGCAGGACTTACATGGATGACTTTTACTGATGATAAGGTGAATGGCAGGTTGCGGGTAGTCAGTTCCAGTATCCAGATCAGTATTACCGGGAAAACAGTGAAAAGTAACAGGAAAAGGGGGACCTGTTGTCCCTCCAACACTACTTGTCTTTTATATTTAAAACCGGGTTTACGCATTCAGATTATTCATTTCATTCATAAGCAGGCCTCCCGTGGTTGTTATCATTTCGAGTGCAGTGAACCCGTCATTTTCAATGGGCCGGAATGTGCTTACCTCGAGTATAGCCATGGTTTTTCCCTCAAAAACGAATGGGACGATATATACATAAGCAGGACTTGACTGTCCCAGCCCCGAGGCTACAACACCGTAATTTTCAGGAACCGGGTGTATGACCACCACCTTGCCGTCGGCGGCTGCCTGGCCGGTGAGGCCGGTTCCGGGGTGTACCGGCGGCGTGTTTTCTTCCCTGACAAGAGCATACGAGGCCTCTGGTCGGTAAACCTGCTCCCCGCTTTTCTGCCAATAAAAGATACCCTGGACGATGCTAAACTCCCCCGCCATATTTTTTAATAACAGGTCGCCCAGACTGGCGGCATTGCCT
>DASQZK010000538.1:0-3938 GCA_035638735.1 Bacteroidales bacterium | reverse complement strand
CCAGTGTAATTTATCCGGGCAGTCTTCTCCAGGGGAATTCACTAAAAAAGGCCACGCCCAACGTGATAGCTGTTGACCGGGCCGGGGGGACGGTATCGTATGACCTCGTGAACGGGAATACGGCTTCATCCTTTACCGTTGACGTCGTTTCGAAATCAGCCATTCAAAATGCGATGAACCAGATCATTTCCAATTCTCCGCAAGATCTTCCTGCCAATTTTGTATTTACGTATGACCAGGTTCAGAGTGAACAGGCTCTGGCCCTTAAACTTGGCATAGATTATAATTCCGCATTTGTTGATATAAGCAGTGATTTTGGGTTCAGTTCTGGTTCCACATTGAACCATGTCCTGGTTGAACTGAATCAGAGTTTTTACACCATGAGTTTTGATATACCAACCAGTTTGGACGGCCTGTTTGCACCGAGTGTCACCCCGGATGATCTTGCGAAATATGTCCAAAAGGGAAATCCTGCCACCTATATTTCAGATGTGACTTATGGCAGGATTTATTACATGCTGGTTGAGTCGTCATCGTCTTATACCGAGATGGAATCACAGATTAATGCTTCTTTCAGCGGGGTGGTCAATTCAGCCAATGCCGATATTTCAGCAAATTCACTTTCCAAGTTGAAAAACCTGAAGATTAAGGTGATGGCTTTTGGGGGTGAGGCAACCACCAGTCTTCTTACGGTAGGTGAGACCAACCTGAATAACCTGGTTAACCTGTTAGCCGAGAGTACGACGATTTCCACAGGAGTGCCTATATCGTACGTGGTGAGGAGTGTTTACAGTAACCAGATTGTGAGCACCCAGCTGGCAACCCGTTACGATGTCACAAATTGTGAACCGGCGCCGCCGGGGGGAGAGCCACCTTACACGGCTCATTGGAAGGGGCAGGTGATTAGTCGAATGGGTCCCGTGGGTGCCGCTTACGCGACGCAGGGTACTGAATTCATCCTTATCAGTAAAGACGGGACACAGTATATGCGGAGCAATATTGGTGAGCTCTACGGTCCTTTCCCTCTCGACAGCCTTGCCGAAGGAACGCGGCCTTTCGACATAGGTGCAGCTTGTAATATTGATGGTAACGATCAACCCGATCCGTGGATCATGATTATGGATAAATCTGGTGGCTACTATAGTTATATTACCGGCGACCACAAGTGGAGTGCCGGCGAGGTCACGCCGATCAGTAATCTGGCCAACGGTGTCAACCCGTTTGCTTTGAATGGGATAGGGGCCATGTTGTTCCGCTATAAATCCCCCGAAGGGCCTGCCAACAGGTACATGATCAATAAAGATGGCACGTATTTCACCCTGTACAATAACAATCCCAATGAATTTGGCGACGTCACCTCCATTGAGCAATGGGCCGGTGGCGGTTTACCATTTGAATCGAAAACCGTTGGCGCAGGTATTGGTTTTTACCTGGGCTCCAAACGGTATTATTTGCTGTTCAACGGCGAAGGTACACAATATGCCATTTCGGGTGATGTTTTCGGAACCGGGTCAAACGAATTTATCGGGCCTTTCGATCTTTGATTCTGTCTGGTGTCTGGCCCAAAATAAATAGATGGCCCGCGATGATTTAATAAGCCTGAATGCCGTATTTTTATTAGATCAGGGCAAACAGCCGGTAGGCATCTCCTTCAAGACCTCTGTTCATGGTTTAATTCATGAATATAAACGTTGATGAAAAGAATAGCTCATTTTCCATCTCACGGTGGAATTCACTTGTCAATGTATCCCGAATAAAGACCTTTAAGGGTGGTGGATTGTTCTATTTCAGTCTGAATACAAACGTGTTATCCTGATCCTTGCTGACATGCATGGAGAAATGTTTTTGGATACCATCTTTCGTCGTGATCATCACGTCGTATTGTCCGAAAAATCCACGGAAGGAAACATTCCCTTTGCGGTCGGTCGTTTCATGAAGGTCTTTTGTCATCCATTCATGGTTGATTAGATTATCGAGGACTTTGTAAGCCGGTTTGGGTTCATATTCATCGGTAACGAAACCGCCTCCGGGAAGCCAGGAATTCTTATCAGAGAAACCCCACCAGTTGACCGAAACCACAGAAGGATGGCCAAAAGCCAGGCGATACATCATCTCGGCACATTCGGCCTGGGTTTGCGGTGTCCAGGTGCCCGATTTATAGGTGCCGGTTATTCCGGCCCCTCCCGAACGTGGTGAGAATTCGGTAATATGAAGTGGCAGACCGAAATCGCTGTACATCTCAAAAGTTTTCCAGATATCAACCGGATTAAACCATTCGGCCCGGGGTTCATGCGCCTGTATACCCAGTCCGCTGATTGGTGTCCTTTTATCCAGCAACATTTTTACCAGGTCGTAGAAGCGTTTTCTCACTGCCGTATCCGCAATCTGCTTAAATTCGTTCAGGACGAAATGGGCGTCAGGGTTCGCCTTATAAGCTGTTTTATAGGCGTTTTCAACCCACGGTTCAATCTCACTCAGCGGAACATCGGTGGTATATCGGTGTTGTTCCGAAGTGTCGCTGTGAGCCATTTCCCAGTTTACGGTGTTAACGGGCTCGTTTACTACATCCCATAACTGAATCTCTTTTTTAAATCCTTCCACATTATTGTAAATCCGCGCTTCGAGGAGTTTTTCAGATTCTTCCAGTCCGGCATCCATAATATATCCCGGCAGGCCAATATCATTGGTCCAGGCCAGTGGATGACCTTTAGGGGTTATGCCGTTTTCAAGACACCAGGCGAGCTGTGGTTCCATTCTCTGCCAGCGCGGGTGGCCGGCAGCCGGCTCGTAGGCTCCCCAGTAGAAAGGGAATATTGCATAGTTAAACAGGTGGGAGAAACGTTCCTTGAATACTTTTTCCTGTTCTGGCGTCATATCTTCATCCCAGACCAGGTCGAATGCCAGGGCACCGAAAAGGAAATCGTGCGTTTCCTGGTTCACCGTTATACCGGCTTTTTTCAGTGGTTCGCCGTTTGCATCCAG
Organism: Bacteroidales bacterium; assembly: GCA_035638735.1. Classification (GTDB taxonomy): domain Bacteria; phylum Bacteroidota; class Bacteroidia; order Bacteroidales; genus DASQZK01. The sequence goes on along the minus strand of DASQZK010000538.1, from coordinate 956 downwards.
GAAAATCAGTTTAACATCGTCTTTCCTGTATCTTTCCACATTAGCGGCAGCTTGGTCCAGAACCTGCTGAGGCGACACGACAGTTTGGCTTTGTCCTGAAACATCAGGGCTGATGAAGGCAAATAGTGACAGTATTGCCAGAGCACATAAGTTGTGAGATTTCATAAGTCAGTAGTTTTAGTTGTCTTAAAGGTAGAAAAAAATGACAATAACAATTGCAGGCTATCCTCCCGGGATATTTGTATCGGGGCCTGAAAGGAGGAGATCTTGTTATTTCAGGATGCTGACACTGATTTAAGATGGCCTTGAAAAAGTCGTAGCATGATCATTTTGTATGTCGTATAGCTGTGGCCAGGTCCTGGTAAGCTCCGGGCGCGGTCTTCCGGATACCGGAAACATTGATCAGCTACTTACCGAAAGTAAGAAAATTAGAATATTAGTGATTTTGTCGGTTGATTGTCGGGAAGAAATTCAGGATAGTTCCTATTGCAGGGATGACATATTCTACAAAACCTTTGTTCATCTGGTTTTTCCTTTATAGATTCACCTCAGCTAATCATCTTTTCAAAACGCTGATAAATGAAATATTCCGATAAACTACTGTCTTTTTTATCCGTAGGACTGGCTGTTTCCGGTGGTTGTAAAATGGAAAGAAAAGCCCCCGAAAAACCAAATGTGGTGATCATCTTCCTGGACGATTCCGGCTGGTCCGATTTTAATCCGTTCACGAAAACCGATTACCCGACACCCAATGTTGACCGGTTGGCTTCGGAGGGAACCAGTTTTCACCAGTTTTACGTTCCACAGGCTATATGTTCGGCCTCCCGGGCCGCCTTGTTAAGCGGATGCTACCCCGGCCGGACAGGTGTTGTCGGTGCCCACGGGCCACATGCCTATGGTCTGGATCCGCAATTTGCCACCTTGGGTGAAGTGTTGCAGAACAACGGTTATGCAAC
>DASQZK010000537.1:0-3208 GCA_035638735.1 Bacteroidales bacterium | reverse complement strand
TTACGCTGAACATCGATCGGGACGTCGATGCAATCATGGAAAAAATTAGCGCTTTTGTGGATGCATACAATGAAGTTACGTCCTATATTCAGCAGCAGCAGTCGTACGACGAAGATAAGGAAGAGACCGGAGGTGTATTGTTCGGAGACGGCACCCTTTCCTCGGTGAAGTCAGATATAACCTCCACCCTCATCCAGTCCGTCTGGGGTGTTTCCAGTGAATATTCTATGATGGGTCTTGTGGGAATAAATCTGGATAATGAAGGCCAGTTGAGTATCGATACCGGAGAACTTCAAGGGTATTTAAACACCAATTTTAACGATGTAAAAAACCTTTTTTCCGCAAATGGAACGAGCAATGCCGGCACACTTGAATATGTATCACACTCAAGAGACACACAAACAGGTGAATACAAGGTAAATATAACTACTGCGGCAACACAGAGCACCTCGACCAGCAATAACGGAACCGTTGGCGAAAATGAAACATTGACCATTACCGACGGTGACAAGGTTGCTGAAATTGCTTTAACTACTGATATGACCCTTACTGATATCAAAAATGCCATAAACTCTGAAATGTCAAACGTATATACGGAGACATTGATTGGAGATGCTCAGCTGTATGATGGCGGAACCGTAGCACTCAGTGCAGCGACGACTTGGGATCAGGTTTATATTGATACGGACAATTCCGCAAATCTTGCAAACAACGACGTGATCTCATTTTCAGGCACCACACGATTAGGGGGCGATGTTGATGGATCATATACGATCAGCGATGCAAGTTCGGATTCTGTTCAAGGACTTCTTTCCGCCATAGAGTCGGCATATGGAAATGGAATAACTGCTTCTGTTGACAGTTCAGGACAAATTGTTCTGACGGAAAAAAATAGCGGGAACAGTCAAATTTCTATCACCTTCGATTACTCCCAAGCGCATAACCTTAGTTTCGGTTCTTCTGTATCCACTGCGAACAACGGAGGACAGGAAGGTCGTTATGCCATGGACATTACCGCAACAGATGACGGGAGTGGCCATCTGGTGTTAACCCATGATAACTACGGAAGTGATTACAGTTTTACCATTTCTGAAGATGCGGCCACAGCTGGCAACAAGCTTTGGACAGGCGGTGATGAGACCGTAAACAACGGCGTGGACGTTGCAGGTACTATCAATGGAGAGGCCGCAACCGGTTCAGGACAGATCCTGGCAGGAGATGACGGAGAAAGCAATATAGACGGCCTGGCGATCAAATATACCGGCACTGCCGAGGGTTTGGATGTTGGGGAGATCAAGCTAACCCTTGGCACTGCAGAGCTCTTTGACAGAGTATTGTTCAGTATTACCGATTCGTATGACGGATATATTGCCTTTAAACAAGATTCTCTTCAAGACAGCATTGATAGTTTCGACACTAGAATCGAAGAAATGGAGGCAAGACTTGATCTGAAAATGGAGAATATGATCAACAAGTTTGTGGCCATGGAGACGGCACTGAGTGTGATGCAGAGTCAGAGTGATTGGCTTTCCAATCAAATAAATGCTTCATATAGTGGATGGGGGTGATAATAGATAGTGAATAGTGAAAAGTAAATAGTAAATAGGAAAGAATTAACCGTAAACAGGTATTTGGGTTTAATCATTTTATTGATGGAAAAAAATTGTTAATAAACGGAGGGTCTTAAATGTACTGTAATGGTGTTCAATCGTATCGGAAAACAAATATAACCACTTCCGATCCAGTGAGACTGATTATTATGTGCTATGAAGGGGCCATTGACAGCCTTAAGCTGGCAAAAGAGAAAATCAAAGAAAAAGATTATGAAAAAAAAGCAAAAGCCATTATAAAGGCCCAGGATATTATCGAAGAATTGATGAGTTCCCTAAACTTTGAAAAAGGGGGTGAAATCGCTGATAATCTAGAATCACTCTATAATTATATGCTTAGAAGGATTCTTCAGGGCGACCTTAATAAAGATGTTGGGGCCATTGACGAGGTGATAGGAATATTCAGTGATCTGTTATCCGCCTGGCAAGAAGTGGCCTTAAAACCGGAAAGCCAGGTTCAACCTGAACGAGATATTTTATATCAAGAGAAAAGAGCTGCGGGTTCCGGATACATAAGCGTCTGAACAGGTGAATCATCCATGGGCATCTAAGCGGTAAAAACCTGAGCCTAATAAAAATCAAAAAAAGTTCAGACAAGGTAATAACATGAGAGATGAAGAAAAAGAGATGTGTACTTTATTAGAAAAGAAACTGGATAAGTTTACAGAATATCGATCTGTTACGGAAAAGATGAAAAAAACTGTTTGTGGTAAAGATGAAAATAACGAGCTTTCAGGATTAATCAATAGAAGACAGAAGTGCATCAATGCCATAGAAAAAATCAACTCGTCCATGGCTAATATAATTAAAAGCGGTTCGGTTAAATTCTCTTGTATTTCTAAAAAATATAAAGGATTCGTTGAAAGTTGTCTGTCAGATATAAAGGACGTCATGATACAAGTGGATCTTATGGACAAAGAATTGGTGACCATCGTATCAGAACGCGGAGAGAGCATAAAAACGGAGCTTCTCAAGATGCGAAATATGCGACAGGCCGCCAGGGGATATCATATCAGTAAAAGATATCCTGCAAAGTTCTTGGATACCAGAAGGTAAATACGAAAGTTTATCTAAAGTTTTTGGTAAGAGATCCGATTATATCATAAGGAGGTGTGGATTATTATGTTAGTTGAACCTGTGACAGAATCAGGAAAAAACATGTCTTTGTCGACTCAGGAACAGCTTCCTGCAAATCAGGAAACATCACAAAGAGATGATAATCCTGAAAAAGCTGTTCAAACGCCAAGTTTGGCTGAATTGTCGGAACTTGCAGCAGATGTGCAGAAAAATATGAATATCATTCATAATGTAGATCTGCAATTTTCGGTGAATAAAGATTCCGGTCGAATTATGGTAACTGTAACCGATGAGGCTACCGGTAAGGTCATCAGAGAAATTCCGCCTGAAGAACTTGTCAAATTTGCAGAAAAGTTTGATGAAATGGTCGGAATGATATTTGACCAAAAGGGCTAACAATTGATCATGGGAGTTATTGCCTGATAAATGCCGAATGTGACAACTCAGCAAATAAAGATTCTTATTGTCGATGATGAAAAGGCTGTTGCGGATATTCTCAAGGATTGTATCTCTGACAAGGA
>DASQZK010000536.1:0-2761 GCA_035638735.1 Bacteroidales bacterium | reverse complement strand
TTTTCAACGCGGTCCATACACGTTGTCCTTTGTCGTCGAACATGGCTACCCTGGGTTTAATTTCTCCCTTGTCGCCGCTTTCACGGCAGGTGAAAATATACCACCGGTTGTTTACGCGGTTGAGCGTAGGCTGGATAACGTCTGAATGTCCGTTGTAGCGGTCCCTGTCGGCAACAAAAAGGTACTTACCGTTATCAATGTTGATACAGCGCTCACCCCAGAGCAATTCATCGGTGCCGTCATCGTTGATGTCAACGACCGGACACATGTGGCTGCCCCTGGCCCCGGCTTCATCTTCTTCCACGACCAGTTCCCAGCGCTTTTCCATGTTGCGGCTCCAGGCCTGTAGACCCATTCGCCCGTAGGTGCCATGGGCCGTTACCAGCACCGGCTCGTCGCCGGCATAGCCGCCGAGGATGAAAAACCGATAGGTGTGGCTTAGCGTACCATCGAAATATTTCTTCCAGGGCCACTGACCTGTTGTCTCTCCCGTACGGGAATTCAGAGCTTCGAGCCGCCGGCTGTGATAACTGAGGACATGAACGGAATCGATATTGTTGACGAAATAGATTTCATCGGTACCGTCGCCGTCGAGGTCGAAGGGATATACCGGCATGAACCAGATACCATTGATGACACCTGGCCCCAGTTCTTTTTTCCAGAGAAGGTTTCCATCCCTGGTATACATCGCCATCTTTACGCGATCGGTAGGCGGATAGAACATTTCCTCCCAGGGGTCAATCTCTTTGTCTGCCGAATATATCATCAGCAGTCCTTCCTTTTCTGGTCCGAGCTTTACCACTACACTCCTCAGTTTCCCTATATGCTGCCCCACGTTGAATGATACGGCGGCGTATAGGTCTGTGCCGGCCTGGGCCGAAGCTACAGGATGGTTTAAGTAAACTATAAAAATGGTTAGCAGCAGGGTGTTGATTATTGTTTTCACATTTTAGGCGGTTGGTTAATGCTCATTTGATAAAACGAAGAAACGAAATTTCCGTCAGAACGGCAAGTCAAATAAAAAGTCAAAGGATTGACATTGATCCTGATTGTAAGTAAATTAGTTCAGGGATTATACTATGCCTTCCATAATCTGTTTCTGGGTGATGTATTACCAGTATTGATTTACACGGGCTGATGGTTTAAAATCCCGGTTTCAGCAATATAAAAACCTTCAGTATGATATACGTTGGCTTAGATATTGGTTCGATTTCCATCAATACTGTATTGATGGACCAGGACTTCGGGATGATAGAAAACAGGTATTCCTGGTGCCACGGCCGGCCTTTTCACGTCTTAAATGACATTCTCTCGGGTATTGTTGGCGATTACGGGCAGGAGGAGATAGGCATACTCGCTTATACCGGGAGCGGAGGGCAGCAGGCGGCCAGGCTGACCGGCGGTGTATTTGTTAATGAGATCATTGCCCAGTCGGGGTCGGCAGCCAGATATTATCCTCACGCCCGGACCATTATCGAGATGGGAGGTGAGGATTCGAAGCTTATCTTCATGGAGAATGCCCGGATGAATGGTCATTCCAGGTTATCAGATTTTTCACTAAACAGTCTGTGTGCTGCAGGGACTGGTTCTTTCCTCGACCAGCAGGCCAATCGAATCGGGGTATCCATCGAAGGTGAGTTTGGTGAGCTGGCGCTCAAGTCGGTGAAACCGCCCCGTATTGCCGGGCGATGCAGTGTTTTTGCCAAGAGCGACATGATCCACCTGCAACAGATCGCTACTCCGTTGCATGATATTGTTGCCGGTCTTTGCTTTGCAGTAGCCAGGAATTTCAAGAGTACCCTTGGCCGCGGGAAGAAGTTTACGGCGCCATTTCTCTTCCAGGGCGGGGTGGCGGCTAACAGGGGCATGGTTCGCGCTTTTCGGGAAGTATTTGGCCTTTCAGAAGAAGAGCTCATCATTCCGGAGTGGCACGCCTCCATGGGAGCTGTCGGTGCGCTGTTGTATGCTGTGAATACGAACAGCAAAGAAGCCTCATTCAATGGACTGGAAGGTCTGGCCGGTTACCTGTCTAATCCAAAAACAGAAGGAATCTACCACGACAAGCTTCAGGCTTCAAAAGCTACCTATTTCAAAGAAACACAGGCCCTTCCCACGGCAGGGGATCCCCAGGCGGTATCGCTGGGTATTGATGTTGGCTCATTGAGTACGAACGTGGTTTTGATTGACGCCGGCAATCAGGTTGTGGCCCGGAGGTATCTGCCCACGGCCAGCAAGCCTATTGAGGCTATACAACGGGGCTTGCGCGAGATTCACGAAGAGGTTGGCGGGAGGGTTGTCGTCACGTCGGCGGGAACCACCGGATCGGGAAGGTATCTCACCGGCGATTATATTGGTGCAGATACGATCCGGAACGAGATAACAGCGCAGGCCACTGCGGCTATTGCTTACGATCCGAATGTAGACACCATATTTGAGATCGGCGGTCAGGATTCAAAATACATCAGCATAAAAGACGGTGTTATCGTCGATTTTGAAATGAACAAGGTATGTGCGGCAGGTACCGGCTCTTTTCTTGAGGAACAGGCCGAGAAGCTGGACATCAGTATCACCGGAGAGTTTGGAGACCTGGCCATGGCATCGGGGCACCCGGTAAGGTTGGGCGACAGGTGTACGGTTTTCATGGAGTCGGACCTGAACTCACAACAGCAAAAGGGTGCAGAAAAGGGTGACCTGGTAGGCGGACTGGCCTATTCCATTGTCCAGAACTATCTTCAGAAGGTGGTGGGTGATAAGCGAATTG
>DASQZK010000535.1:0-2434 GCA_035638735.1 Bacteroidales bacterium | reverse complement strand
CTTGCGATCGTTTAGGGAGGGGACATGGATGAGTATAACGCTGAGCCGGTGGTAGAGGTCTTCGCGGAAGGTGTTCTTTTCGATCTCCTCTTTCATGTTTTTATTGGTGGCGGCAATGATGCGCACGTTTACGTTAATATCCTTATCGCTGCCAACGCGGGAGATCTTGTTTTCCTGGAGGGCCCTAAGCACTTTAGCCTGGGCTGAAAGGCTCATGTCGCCTATCTCGTCGAGGAAGAGTGTTCCGCCGTCGGCCTGCTCGAATTTGCCTTTCCGCTGTTTGATGGCCGAGGTGAAGGCGCCCTTTTCATGCCCGAAGAGTTCGCTTTCTATGAGCTCTGAAGGGATGGCTGCGCAGTTCACTTCGATGAAAGGATTACCGGCCCGTTCCGATTTTTCGTGGAGTGACCGGGCCACGAGCTCTTTCCCGGTGCCGTTATCACCGGTGATGAGCACTCTGGCATCGGTAGATGCCACCCTCTCGATCATTTCATTTACCTTCTGCATTGCCGGTGAGTCGCCTACCATTTGGTTGGCACGGTTAACTTTCTTTTTAAGAACCTTGGTTTCTGTGATGAGATCAGTTTTATCTATGGCGTTTCTGATCGTGATTAAAAGCCTGTTGAGGTCGAGGGGTTTCTCGATAAAATCGTATGCTCCTTTCTTAATAGCCTGTACGGCGGTATCGATGTTGCCGTGCCCCGAGATCATAATGATCTGTGCATCGGAGGGTTTTTCGAGGAGTTTCTCAAGCACTTCCATACCGTCCATCCCGGGCATTTTGATGTCGCACAATACAATATCGAAGCTGTTGGCGGCAAATATCTCCAGACCCTCCGGACCGCTGGAGGCCTGTTCCACCTCGTGTTTTTCGTATTCAAGTATTTCCTGCAGGGTACTTCGTATGCTCTTTTCGTCATCAATAACCAGGATCTTTGCCATTGCCACTATGTTTTTAAATATTGAGGATTTCAGCTATCACGCCTTCTTTAAGTGCAAAATCGGACTGGATGATTTTGTGGATTCCGCATTTACGGATGGTAAAATTAACAAAAATTGTGGCGAGCACAATCATATCGATGCGCACCGGTTCCATTCCCTCCATTTTCGAGCGGTCATTGGTGGTTGAACGAAGCAACCGTTCGTGAAGAAGGGTATAATCATCGATGGAAATATCGTGGGCATGGGATCCGTTCAGCTTGTAACGGGCGGGAATTTGATAAGCCAGGAGGGCAAAGAATGTTTCAAAGGACCCGGAAGCCCCAACGAGTTCGGTGGGGTGGTATTCCCTGATGGCGTCAAAAAGTGGTCCCATCTTTTGTTCAAGGAATGCTTCAATATTCAGAACCTCATCTTCAGTTACCGGGTCGGAAGGAGTGAACATATCCAGGAGCCTGGCCATACCAAGGTCGAAGCTGTATTTCCAGTAGATAGCATTATGGTCGGCAATAATGAATTCATTGCTGCCACCGCCAATGTCAAGTATAAGCACTTTTTTTTGAGTGAGCGTCAGGGATTGTCTAACCCCTTTATAGATCAGTTCTGCCTCGCGCTCACCGGGTATGATGTTGACGTATAATCCGAACCGCCGGTCTACTTCGCGCGAGAATTCTTTGCCGTTCTTTGCCTCGCGGATTGCGGAGGTGGCATAGGCGTAGACTTTTTCGGCTTCGAAAATTTTAATTTTTTCAAAATGTTTTTCGATGGCCGTCAGCCCTCTCTGGAAAGCTTCTGGAGTGATGGTGCCGTTATTAATGCCTCCCTGGCCGAGCCTTGCCGGTTCTTTCGAGGAATGAATAATCCTCAGTTTTTGCTCGTCCGACGTTTCTGCGATAAGCAGGTTAAATGTGTTGGTTCCGAAATCGAGTATGGCAATTCTCATGATTACAATATGTTGTACGTTGAGACGTCCGGATGCTCAGTAATAACACGATTTACCACTCTGCACGAAGAGGGCACGATGGTCCGCGCTGGACCTATGATGATGCCGGATCAGGGAAAGGCTTAGTTTTTATACCTCAGCCATTTCAGGAGTTCGGCATAGTTTACTTTTTTACCATACATGAGGATACCTGTCCGGTATATTTTACCAGCCATCCATGTTGTACCCATGAACGTGAGTACCAGAATGGCTGCCGAGAGCAGGACTTCCCATACTGGCGGATTAAAGGGTATACGTACCATCATGACAATTGGGGATGTTAAGGGGATCAGGCTGAACCAAAAGGCCAGGGGACCTGCCGGGTTTTCGATGGCATTGATCATGATAAAAATACCAATAATGAGCGGAACGGTTACCGGCAGCATAAACTGCTGCGTGTCGGTCTCATTGTCGACAGCTGATCCAATCATGGCAAACAGGGATCCGTAGAGCATAAATCCACCGATAAAGTAGAAAATGAACATGCCGATGATCCAGCCGAAGTTCACCGTG
>DASQZK010000534.1:0-7448 GCA_035638735.1 Bacteroidales bacterium | reverse complement strand
AATCGAGTCCGTCAACCGGTTCGGCGCCAATATACGCCTCGCACCAGAACTGGTTAAGACTGGGGGTAAGATCACGGAAAGCGCCGTTAAAGTTATATACTGAATCGGCAGAGAGATGCACTTGCTGATAGATAGCATACTGTACGGTTGAATTGTTTGAGTTACCGCTTACATAAAGACAACCGCCCTGGCCGGCTGAAGGTGTTTCAACAGTGTAGTTCCAGTTAACCGTAGGTTCATTGCCTGCCGGGGAGTTCAGGAACGAAGTGCTCCATTGGGATTCATCTTCCAGGTTACCTCCAACGAGAATGCCACCACCGGTGAGCTGTTCAGGCGGATTAACTTCAATCATATCATTTTCCGTATAAACGGTCTCACCAATTTCATTAGTTGCTGTAAGGGTGACGGAATACAAGCCTGCGGTTGAATACTCGTGAACCGGGTTTGCATCGGCAACTGTAGATGATCCGTCTCCAAAATCCCATACATAAGAAGTTGCAAAATCAGTAGAATTAGTAAAGGTAACGGTTAACGGGGCATAGCCCATGACGACGTCACTTTTGAATGAAACAACCGGAGCCACTCTTTCCCGGGTAAAAGTCAATTCATCAATAATTATATCGAAACTCATATCTTCCCCGGTCCAGGAGGTACTACCCATTTTGACCACTAAATAGTAGGTGCCGGTAGTATCGGGGATGAAGGGTGAGTTTGTAGCATCCAGGCTGAAAGTGCCATCGTTTTGGACGGGCAGGTTCCACGTACCAAAGTCGGAAATTTTTACTGACTCAGATCCGTAGTCGTTACCGTCAACAGGGGCTGCACCAAGATAAGCCTCACACCATGCATTGTTCATGGCTAAAGCCTTAAAAGCACCATCAAAGCTGTAGAGTGAGTCCGATGAAAGATGCACTGGCTGGTAAATGGCATACTGAACAGTGGTGTTGTTTGAGAGACCGGTAACATGCAGGTTGCCACCTTGTCCGGCTGTCGGGGCATCGGTTGTATAGTTCCAGATAGCAACTGGTTCTGATCCTGCAGGGGTATTCAGAAGAGATGTGGACCAACCGGTCTCAGATTCAAGATTCCCGGCCTGAAGAATATCAGTCTGGGCATCAACGGCAGTGTACATTGCAGAAAACAAAATACACGCTGCTGTCATTAGTGTAGTTTTTAACGTCATAATGGTATGATTTAGTTATAAGTAGAATACGAGAATTCAGTTTGTTTTAATTTTCCCCGTTGGGGAAGATTGAAATGGTTTCGGGTACCGAACGATTGTCGAAGGCATCAAGGGTATACACCGAAACCGTGTATCCTTTAATTTCCAGCCCCGTGAGGACCGCCGAATCAGCCATGGTTTCAAACAACAGGCTGTCGTCGCCATAATCAATAAATATCTTTTTAGCGATATCACTCTGTGGATTTTCCCAATAGAGTGTGGCCTCCCTCAGACCTTCAACAGCTATGAGGTTGGTCACTTTAGGTGAATAAACATGCTCTATCTCAAGATACCTGCTGTAATTGTCGTCCATCTTGTTGCACGAAACCAGCAAAAAAAGAGCGGATATAAGCACTTTGGTCAGGTTTTTTATCATCTGTCTGAATTTATTTCGTTATTACATTATCAAGTCCGTATAGAGTAATTTCAGAGGCATAGGTATTTGTCTCACTCCCAAAGTTGGATGTGACACTAACCTTAAGATACCTGAAAGGATCGGAAGTGTTTTCCAGGGAGAACTCGTGTCCGCTTATGGCCTCCTGTATGGCTGAAGGCGGGATATTGCCATCCTCATCTCTCGGATCACCGATATCGAAATTACCCAGCAGGGTCCATTCACTCTTGTCATTGCTGGCCCACACATTGAAACTCCTGATATTTTCGTTTTGGTAATAATAATAATCGGTGCTGACCCCCTGGTTTTCGGCATCGCTATACCAGTAGGCTCTTTGCCAGATGATGAAGCGGTTAAGAACAATGCTCTTGTTCATATCGATCACAATATCCATCGGGAAGTTGAGCATGCCCCCGTTATCGTCGCGGTTTATGATGAAGTAACTGTTGTCGTCGGGTGAGTCTTTCGTATCGATGACATCGTCAAAGAAGCTCACAAGTGTCCCTTCCCACTTGTCGCCGTCAACCGACATAGACTGGAGAACGGTCCATGTACTTTTATCAATGACTTCTTCGTAGAGCGGCTTTAGGCTCCCCCTGGATACTTTGTCAGTCTTGTTGCCCTCAAAATCCTCAACAATCACTGAAAAATTGTACAGGAGAGAATCGAGTCCCCTTACAGTGAATGCTTCCTTTTCTTTATCTGATGATAGTATTCGCTCTTCCTCTTTGCCGTCGTTTTCGTAGTAGAGGTATACAAATACCTGTTTTGCGGCGATATTATCCCAGGTGACTTTTACTCCGCCAAGATCAGGGGCAAGGCTTATACTTTCTTTAACAAGGTAGATATGTGATACCAGGGGCGTAAAGTTTATCTCTACGCCTTCAGAAATATTATCATTCCTGTCAACACAATATAACCTTGCTGTATGAGTGAGGGTGTCGTTAAAACCTTCAAGTTCGATGCTATTGGCATAATAGCTGGCCGTACGAGATACTTCTTTACCCAGGGAATTTGTATATACGGCTTTTACATAACTCAGGTCATCATCGTCTGGCAGTTTATAAGATAATATTACGCCACCATGTGTGGGCGTGGTTTCTATAGAAGAGACAGATCCCGGAGGGACCGTATCTCCACTTTCTTTCTTGTCGCATGAGGACATAAATAAGAAAAGAACGACCAGGAAGACCGGGAACAAGGTTCCTGTATCTTTCAATGCTGCGTGTATGAGTGGAATTTTTATTTTCATTTCTATAAAATTTGTTTTTACCAGCCCGGGTTTTGAACCAGGTTTGAATTGATTATCAGTTCGTTGACAGGAATTGGTTGGAGGTAGTCCCGAGGTGTAATGAAAGACCTTTGGCCTACACTTTTTACCGTATAGAATTTGTTTATTGTACTTTCATCGACACTCCAGCCTTTCACCGGTGTATTAAAATATTCTGACGCTTTTTTCCAGCGGCGCACATCATAGTAGCGTTGGCCTTCAAAAGCCAGTTCGATGGACCTTTCCTGCCTTACGATATCCCTCAGACCGTCTTTTGTAAGGTGTTTGTCAACGTCTTTGACAAATGCCGGGTCAGACCAGGCTACTTCGATATCAGGGACTCCCGAACGCTCGCGGATGATATTCAGTGCGTCGTATACATCCTGCGACGGCCCGTAATATTCATTGGATGCCTCGGCATAATTCAGGTATAATTCTGCCAACCTGATGATAGGCCATGGATATACAACCAACTTGTTATAATCCTCACCGATAGAGGAAGGATGGCATGTTTTTTTGAGGACATAGCCGGTGATTACATAATCATTGGTCATGGCACGTCTTCCATAGTCTTCACCCTTTCTCATTTTGAGGTTCCATTTGGTACCCCAGGTACGGTTTATACCCCTGTCAAATCCAATGGAAGCGTAAAACCTGGGTTCGCGATTAAGATGCAGGTTAGCGGTAACCTCGCCAACCTGGGCATGCAGGCCTTCTTCCGGGGGGATCACAGTTACAGAATATCTCCTGTCGTAGGTGAAGCTCAGATCTTCATCGATAGGGAGGCCATTTTTCGTATAATACATTTCAGCAGCCTGGAGGGTTGGAGATACCCATTGCCAGGCAGCGTAGTTTGAAGAAGCATCAGGGTTGATCATCATTGCTGCTGCCTGAAGTGTCCACCAGTCGCCATTGTCCACTGGATTCGAGTTTCCCCAGATCAATTCTTTGTTCCATTTATCGGTGAACATATACCTGTAGTTATAAAGTGCTTTCACCTCTGCACTATCATAAGCCGTACTGTCGAAGGCAGGCACTACATCGTTATAGGTATACATTTCGACACCTGAAGCCAGTGCTAAATCGATTGCTTCTTTGGCGGCATCAGCGGCCAGCTTCCATTTCTCCGGGTCGTAAGTCGTATTAAAGAATTTCTCCCCGTCTTTGCCGGTGAAGGTCTCGTAATAGTCTGAATTCCCATTATACAAGGGACTGGCGGCATAGAGCAATACCCTGGATTTGACAGCTGCAGCAACGACCTTATCAACACGGCCAATGTCGTTGGCGGCCGTATTTCGTTCGGGTAGATTCTTCATCGCCAGGTCAATAGTTTTGACGATGTAGTCAAAAACCTGGTCAACAGGATCACGTCTTACCCTGACGGCATCCTCACTCGCATCGATTGCCAGGTTATGATCAACGATCGGAACTGGACCGTACTGGCGGAGCAGCAGGAAATGGTAATAAGCCTTTAAAAATATGGCTTCCGCTTTCCAGGTGGCTTTTTCTTGATCAGTCATATCCATTACCTCGCCGATATGATCGATAAAGATGTTGCAATCCCTGATAGCCCTGAATAAGGATTCCTGGCTGCGACCGTTTGCGTAATGCCCTGCCCAGTAGCCCATCAGGGGATCGGAAGTCGATTGCTTGCCCCGCATCATTTCTACGCCGGGGGTTTCCTGTTCGACAGGGGTGGTCAGCATATCGGAAGCAAAAGCGTAGGTGCTGTACACGGCATCATCCATGGGGAGATAATGGTAACAGGTGACCAGCGCCTTATAGGCAGCTTCCTGTCGCTGGAACAAAAGGGACACCTCTTGTGTCTTATCCGGAACAATATCCAGGTACCGGTCGCAGGATACTGTGACAAGTGTTAACAGGATAAGTGCGGTTATTTTATTTCGTATCATGTGTAGGGAATCTTTTTGTTAAAAATTAGCGTGGATACCGATGTTAAATACTTTCTGGGGAGGATAGCCCAGACCATTCCCGGCCATTTCCGGATCCCACAGTTTGAATTTGCTAAATGTGAGTAGGTTAACCCCGTTAGTGTAGATCCTCAGTTTATCCATTCCTGCTTTTTGTGAGAATTTCTTTGGGAAAGTGTAACCGAATTCGACACTTTTCAGCCGAAGAAAACTCCCGTTTCGAAGCCACCAGGTCGACGGTTTTTCATTATTCGGAATGGATTCGGTTGATAACCGGGGCCAAAAAGCATGAATATCAGGATTGTCTTCGGACCAGTAGCTGTTGACAATAACGTCCATTGCATTTCTTTCCCCTATAAAGGGAGCGATTTTCTGTGGATCGATGAAAAATGATTCCCTGGCCAGCCCCTGGAAGAAAAATGACAGGTCGAAATGGTGAAAGCCCGATGAAGCACCAAAACCATATACTATTTCAGGGGTAGTGGGAAATCCGATCGGGACCATGTCAAAATCGTCTATCCGTCCATCGTTATTGACATCCACGTATTTTATATCCCCAGCCATATAACTAAGCTCTGATTGACTACCTGTCTGGTTGAATTGCGGAGGAGAGTTAAGAACTTCATTATCGTCAATGAACAACCGGTCGGCTACAAGCCCGAAAGGTTGGCCTATGGCTTGTCCGATATGACTCTGGTAGTCGTAAGCATAATCGGGTTCACCATTCTTTACCACTTCATTGGTTGCATAAGTAAAGTTAGCCCTGGCTGTAATCCAGAAATCACTGGTTATGAATTGCTGGTAGTCCAGAGAGGCATCCACACCCCGCGATTTGGCCTCCCCTATGTTACTGCTAATACTGGATGTTAATCCCATTGTGAGTGGGGTGTAATCTCTCTGCCAATATATATTGGTTCTGTCTTCCGTGAAATAGTCCACCTGCAGATTTATTTTTCGCAATAATCCAAGTTCCAGCCCGTAATTAGCTTTTTTTGCGACTTCCCAGGTTACATTAGGATTTGAATAACGATTGATGATGTAACCGGGATAGGAAACACTAAAGTCATTGCCGAAGGTATAACCACGGTTACCATCATTCAGGTTGACATCAGAAAGGTAGAAGAACCGGTCGGAGGGATCTGAAATGGCATCGTTGCCAACCAGACCATAAGTCATTTTCAGCTTCAGGTTGTTGACTATCTTATCAAGGCCTTCGAAGAATTTTTCGTTAGAGATAATCCAGCCTACCCCGGCTGAAGGGAAGAAACCATAACGGTGGTTCTTCGCGAATTTTTCTGATCCATTATATCCAAAATTAAATTCAGTAAGATACCTGTCATCGAAAGCATAAGTAAGACGGCCCGACAACCCCATATTCCTTGAGGGCAGCGTGGAATAAGCCGTGCTTCCTGCTATGGTGTTCAATGCTTCCTTCCTGGTAAATACAAGTAAACCACCAACATCATGTTTTTCTTTAAAACGCCTGTTGTACTGGGTAATGAGTTCAAAATAAAAACTGCTGTTTGCATCATTGCCTACAATAGGATCAGTGAGATATTCTGTCCCTTCCTGTACCTGATAGAGGGAGTGAAGAACACCCATATCAGAATCCAGCTCCCTTATGCCGTAATAAAAAGGAGTATAACTTCGGGATGTCGAATTCAGACTGTAAGATTTAACGGAACCCATTCCCCGGAATTTTAACCCATTGGTAATAAAATCAAGGTCCTGTTCTACCTGGAATTGCGATAGGATAGTAGAGGTGAACATATCACGATAACCCCTGACCATATCTGCATACGGGTTCGGGTAACCGCCGTTTCCCTGGTTTCCGAACAACGTATGATTAAGATATCTCGTTTCATACGTTTTTTCAAAATACATCGGGAAATTCACAGGATTAGCCTGCATAACTGATGCGAAAATATTATCGGCATCATCAACTGGTCCGTTATACCTGTCAAAAAGAGAATAAAATTTTACGGCCACATGTGTTGTCCTGGTAAGGTTCAAATTCACGTTGGCCCGCAGGTTGTACCGTTTGATATCAATGTTATTATTGAAATTATTCAAATCGTTGACTCTCAAGAGCCCTTTTTCGTTATTGTATGAGACGGCGAGGTAGTATTGCGCGACTTCTCCGCCACCGCTGATGTTCATGTTGGCTTTTTTGTTGAATACCTGCTGGCGAAAGAGCTTATTATACCAGTCAACATTTGGGTAAATCATCGGGTCTAGATTACGGCGGGTACCTTCTATTTTATCTTTTGAATACCGTAGAATCTTGCTGTTATCCCTGGTCCTCAGAGCCTGGTTATACAACTCCATATAATCGGTGCCGTCCAAAAATGAATTGGTCATTGTGGGCGTCGACATCGAATTCTCAATCCTGACGTTCACCTTTGCTTTCCCGGTTCTGCCTTCTTTGGTAGTCACCAGGATAACGCCATTCGCTCCCCTGGCTCCATAAAGAGCAGTGGCCGTAGCGTCTTTCATAATAGAGAAGCTTGCGATGTTGTCGGGTTCGATGCGAGCCAGGTCGTTCGATGAAACTTCCAGTCCGTCAATAAGAATCAGGGGATCATTTTTGTAGCCGAAAGACGTGACACCCCGGATGAAGAACTGGGCATT
>DASQZK010000533.1:0-3582 GCA_035638735.1 Bacteroidales bacterium | reverse complement strand
CAACGGTAATTTCCTGTATTGGTTTTCGGAACTTTTTCCTGTAAAATGCGGTAACATTTGACTCCGAACTTCCTGTAGAAGCATCCGTTTCATTTTCCAGCTGGTTTACCTTCCGGGTGTCCATCAGGATTTCACCGGTATTCAGGATATTCACCACGTTCGACAATGGTTTATAGCTGTAATTCAGACTCAGGGTATTATTATCATTCAGGTAATAATCGAAGCCGGTGTTTAAGGATGATGCCTGGATACTGAAATCTCCGCTGCCCGACAGGTCAAGAATGGAATCAGCGGGTTCTCCTGCGCCGGGCAAGGTGATCCTGCGGTAATCGGTACTTTCAATATTCAGTTTCTGCAGAAAAGAATAACCGGAGATATAGAAGGTCCCTTTTTGCCGGCCGTAATCGAGACTGGCCGTTGCCCCAAGTGTAGGTTTTTTGATGGGTTTCAGCTGCATGCCGAACATACCGTTTATACCCATCCGGGCTTCCTTTTTCAGAATAATGTTCAGGACACCTTCAATATCACCCTCGTATCTTCCTGAAGGATTGTGAATGACCTCAACCGATTCAATATCACCAGGACGAATCCGGGCCAGGAATTCCTTATCGCGTTGTTTCCCGTCGACCTGGATAATAAAATTTTGTTTACCATTCAGGGTGATATTGTCGTTAAAGTCAACCTGGACGGACGGAATTTTTCTGAGTACATCATAACCATTTGTAGAGGTTTTTTCTACTTCGGGAAGGATCTCGTACACGGTACGGTCGACCATTTCCTTTGCTCTGACATAATTACCGGTGACTGTAACATCTTCAAGCTGTTCCGATTTTTCGGCAAGAAAAATGGTATCTGCAAGTAACGGCGACTTTCCATCAGTCAGGGTTACGTCAGTGCCGTTATTTTCCATCCCGACATAGGAAGCCTTTATGTAATAATGTCCTGGTTTCAGGTTTGGTATGGAATACTGTCCATCTGTATATGTAATAACCCCTTTAACAAGGGATGAATCCGGTAAGTTTAAGATGGCCACATTGGCAAATTCCACCGGTGTTTTTTCAGCTGCGTAAAATACAAAACCCTTAATGGTTTGCGCACTAATATAGCCGGTAAGGCATACCAGCACGAAGGAAAACAGTATTTTTCTCATCATTCGGATACCTCAAGAGCGGTTATTTTAGAATTCGTATTGATCTCAACGGGAATTGTCATTGAATTTCCCTGTGCGTTCACACTGAGTTCACCTTTCATCTGTTGTTGTGCGGTTCCACGTATGATCCAGCCGGTTTCAGGATCAATCGTTAATTCTGCTTTTCCCAGTCCCCTGAGGTCCGGGGTTATCTGGGCACCATTCATCTCCATGGTTCCGGGGGCCGATTCAATGGTAATATCAGAGGTAATCAGTGCTGATTTTTTATCCAGGTTTTCAAGCTTATAGTTGCTACTTTGTGTCATGTCCATCCCTCCGGCAGATAATTTCAGGTTAATGTCCCAGGTACCACCGGTCTTTACTTCAGTTCCCGGCAGATATGCCGTAAAAGATTCAACCATGGTTTTAAGACTTTTTTCTTCCAGCATAGTCCTGACGCGTTGCATTATGAAAGAGGCACTTTGTCCCTGCAGTGAATCTGTTCCCTGCATTATTTCTGATACCACTGGTTCCAGGTTCATAAACTGAACCACACGCCCGGTGTTTGTCATTTTTGCCAGAAATGTTGAGTTTGACATCCTGTGTAGAAGACTTTCCATAATTTTCCCGGGATCGGAAGAATTCAGATCTCCGGGCCTGGAAGAGTTAATCTCCATTTGTGGCATACTGATAAGGGTGATAATGGTATCGAATCTTATTTCAACGATCATTTCGCCTTCCATCTGCTTTAATGGTTTCAGAGAAACAACTGACGTATTGTTGGTTTGAACAGATTGTTCGTTGCCCATTACCGTCTGGGTGGTGTTCTGTATGCTGTTATTTTTAACCCGGTAGACCTTATTTAATTCCAGGTGGTACGACAGGTCGGCTTTTTTCTGTGCCATTCCTGAAAATGAAATGGCTGTTAGCAATATACATGAAATAAGGGTTTTCATAGAATTGACATTTGAGTTAGTACTGGGTGTTTTGAATTTCTTAAAACGACATATTGAACGTTGGTGATTAAAATTGTGAAAGCCATAAGCACTAAATTTCACATAAAAAAGAGATCTGGAATTTTCCGGCTTACATGTCTTTCTCAATTATTGAACAAATATAAGCTTTCAAATTCACATGGGTTTGTAATTTTGGCAGTAATACCAGCAAATCGGGCGCACATTTGTCAATTTTAGGTTATCCGGCAAATTGTCCGAAGTGAATGGATCACTATTTACTGTCCATAATGTCCGATAACTGCGTTGTTACAAAATTTTTAATTCCTCTGATGCATTAGTATACGGCGGATTAAATTTTTTGCACACTCCCGTTTAGAACGGAACAGGCTTTGTTCCCGAACATTTTGATCCAGACAACTGGACTTTATTGACGGACTCTATTTCATCACTCTATTTCATCGTCATTTGGTGCAAAACCATCAGATAGTCGACGGCCGATAGCCAACAGTCATCCCACCTGCTGTACAAAATCCCTTAATCATACCAATACTGTAGCATATAACCGAAAAACGGTTAAATTTGCATACGCAATAAAAAAAATACTTGTATGAGGAAACATACTGTTGTCGCGGGCTTGATCATGATAATCGGCTTTTCCGTATCGTGTACCCGTCGTTATAACCCGGCCATTACGTCCGAAGATCTTTTATCGGACCTTACTTTCCTGGCCACCGACAGCCTGAAAGGCCGGTACCCGGGAACAGCCGAAGATTCTGTTCTGATGGACTACATCGCCGCCAAATTTGAAAGTTTTGGCCTAAAGCCTCCTGGCGACGGTTACATTGACCATTTCGAAGTGCTCTCTGCTATCAGTCCCTCCGACGATAATCTTTTAACTTATACTGACAGGACCTTTGTCCAGGGCGAAGATTTCGTGCCGATGAGCTATTCATCGAATGACACCGTAAACAGCCAGGTTGTCTTTTGCGGCTATGGTTTCGAGATAAAGAACGACACGCTGAACCGTGACGATTATGCCGGCAGGAACGTGAATGGCAAATGGGCGTTGATATTCAAAGGCGAGCCTGAGAACAAGGACGTTTTCATGGAGCATTCGCGCGACCGTGACAAGATACTCCTGGCGAAGGATAAAGGGGCTGCCGGTGTATTGTTCGTTTCCGGCACAGCATTCGACCCTAAAGATGAGTTCAGGGAAGAGCGAAGCAAGGAGCCTTCTGTAGGTGTGCCAGCACTTCATATCAAACGCGCGGTGGCTGACCAGATCATGAAAGGCAGTGGTTTCAGCACTGAAAAAACAGAGAAAGAAACCCTGGCCAAAGGCAAAGCACCGGTTTATGAGAGCAAGGCTCCGCTGAAAGGTCAAATCGTGATGATCAGGACCTATTCACGCACCGGCAATGTAGCCGCCGTTCTCGAAGGCTCCGACCCGGAACTCAAAGACCAGTGGGTCATTATCGGCGCCCATGAAGATCACCT
>DASQZK010000532.1:0-6295 GCA_035638735.1 Bacteroidales bacterium | reverse complement strand
CTGTATCTCGTCGGCATTCACCAGGTAATGGTTGGTTACACCAAAGCGACCCGAAGCCACCTGCTTGATGGCGCTGCGTGCGCTGTCACCGTCGTCACGCGGAAGAAAGCGTACCGGGTCTTCCCCACCCTCTCCCGTATTGCTGCGTCCACCAATCCGGTTCATGGCAATGGCCAACGTCTCATGGGCCTCCCGACTGATGGAACCGTACGACATCGCACCGGTAACAAATCGCCTGGTAATGGCTTCTACCGGTTCAACTTCGGAAATATCAACGGGAGCCTGGGCCTTTTTGATGTCGAAGAACCCCCGGATGAACGATGGTTTGCGGTTCTGCTCTGTTATGAGCCTGCTGAATTCCTTGTATTTATCGTAATTGTTGGTGCGGGTACTCCACTGCAACAAACCGATGGCTTCCGGGTTCCAGGCATGATGTTCACCATATTTGCGGTAAGCATACACACCGTCATAGAGCCGCTCCGACGAAGGCTTCTCCGCATAAGCATCACGGTGAGGAATGAGTGCTTCTTCGGCAATCTCATCCAGACCGATGCCGCCAATACGGGAAACCGTGCCTTCAAAATAGGTATTCACTACATCGGGATGAATACCAATGGCTTCGAAAATCTGAGCCGCCCGGTAACTCCTGAGTGTGGAAATACCCATCTTGGAAAGGATCTTTAGCAGCCCTTTATTTATTGAATTGATATAGTTCTCTTCGGCTTTCTGGTAATCCTGCTGGATAACCTTGTCCTTAACCAGTTTCTCGATAACCGAGAAGCTGAGATAAGGATTGATGATGGATGCCCCATACCCAAACAACAGTGCAAAGTGATGTACCTCACGGGCATCGGCGGTTTCAACAACCAGGTCGATCTGCATCCGCTTCCTCGTCTTAATGAGATGGTGATGAACAGCCGACACGGCAAGTAGTGACGGTATCGGGGCCTTATCGGCTGTAATACCACGGTCGGAAAGAATGATGTAATTCTTGTCTTCATCAACAGCCTTCTCGGCTTCGGCACAAAGCTCATCCAGTGCCGCCTCCAGACCTTTCGTTCCCCTGGAGGCTTCGAAATGCATCGGAAGGATCACATTTGAAAAGCCTTTGTACTTAAGGTTCCTGACAACCTCCGCATAGGTGTTGTTGATGATGGGACTTTTAAACTTAACCATCTTACAATGCTCGGGCGTTTCATCAAGCATATCCTGTTGTATGGACCCGATGTAACCGGTCAGACTCATCACCAACTCCTCACGGATCGGATCGATTGGCGGATTGGTTACCTGTGCAAACAACTGCTTGAAATAGCTGAACAGCCGCTGTGGTTTTTGTGAAAGTACCGCGGCAGGG
Source organism: Bacteroidales bacterium (assembly GCA_035638735.1). Classification (GTDB taxonomy): domain Bacteria; phylum Bacteroidota; class Bacteroidia; order Bacteroidales; genus DASQZK01. The sequence continues at coordinate 4,941 of DASQZK010000532.1, read as the reverse complement.
GCATCATTTCCCATGGAACTGATGGGTTCCTTGCCGCCTTCAGCCATGGGCCTTATGATGGTATCCACGTCTTCGCGCGAAAAACCAAAACTCTTCAGATAATGATCGTACTCACCATTAAGTCCGGGAGGCACGGTATGCCCCGTTTCAATCTCTTCCAGGTTCACCATGTTCTGCTCAATCCACTCCTGGTAAGGGTGACCGGAAGCGAGCTGCTTCTTTAGCTCCGGGTCATGGTATATTTTACCTTCCTGTGTATCGATAAGCAACATCTTACCGGGCTTCAGACGACCCTTTTCCTTGATATCGCCGGCTTCAAATGTCTGAACACCAACTTCCGAACCCATGACAATGAGGTCGTTCCTGGTAATCACATACCGTGAAGGACGCAGACCATTCCTGTCGAGCATGCCACCAACATACCTGCCATCTGATACAAGCAGTGACGCAGGTCCGTCCCAGGGTTCGGCAAAGGTGGAATGGTATTCGTAGAACGCCCTGAGATCGTTGGATATGGGATTCTTGGTATTCCAGGATTCAGGTATCAGCATGGCCAGCGAATATGGCAACGATTTGCCGCTCATAACCAGGAATTCGAGCACGTTGTCAAGTGACGCAGAATCACTCTTTTCGGGCTCAATGACCGGATACAGGTCACTCAAATCACCAAGAAGACCCGACTTCAGGATGGACTCCCTGGCTTCCATCCAGAAACGGTTTCCTTTAACCGTGTTGATCTCACCATTATGGGCAAGCATACGGAAAGGCTGTGCGAGATCCCACGACGGGAAGGTGTTGGTACTAAAACGTGAGTGTACCAGGGCTATCCCACTCTGAAAACGCTTGTCCTGCAAATCGAGGTAATACTCGCCCAACTGGCCGGAGGTGAACATCCCTTTATATATCAACACCTTGGTTGACAGTGAGGGAAGATAGAAAAAATGTTTCTGCTTCATCCGGGAATTCCGGATAGCTTTCTCTGCCCTCTTCCGGATGATATAAAGTTTCCTTTCAAGTTCGTCCTGTTCCATGTCGGCACCAAGAAGAATCTGCCGTATACGCGGCTCGGCGGATTTGGCAATCTCGCCAAGGGTGGAATTGTCGGTCGGTACATCCCTGAACCCAATAACCTCAATCTTTTCCTGCGCAATGAAGCTGACAAGAATCTCTTCACATTTATCAGCTTCTGCCTTGTCCTGCGGAAGAAAAATCAGCCCGGTACCAAACTGCCCTGCCGGTGGCAGTGCGTAGCCCTGGATAAGATAAAAATCACGCGGAACCTGGAGCAATACTCCGGCACCATCACCCGTCCTGGCATCAGCGCCTTCGGCACCCCGGTGCGTCATATTCTCAAGGATCTCTAAACCCATCCTGATGATATCGTGCGATTTACGACCGTGCAGATGCGCAACAAAGCCTATTCCACAATTGTCATGCTCAAATTCAGAGCGGTACATACCCTGCTTGTATTGATCGTTCACTTTCATAGTTGTTTCACTTTCCTTTCTCGGCTCTAAATATCTATATATATAAAAAGCCGTTCCCCAATGTTTATGAGAACGGCCCTGTTAGATTTTTATTTCTTCATACCATTCTCACGTAAGGTACAATACCTTAATATGTGAGTGTGTAAATATGGTATGCCTGGTTTTCATCAATACTGTCATTTGATGACAAAGGTAACACTTATAATTTCAATTCAAAACAAAACTATGGTGATTTAACGTTAAATTAAAACATAAAATTGCAGGAATAATCATTTTTTGTCGGGGCGCACCCGATCGTACATACGCCTTATGTACGTGCCCCCAATTGTAAATGAGATACTTCAATTTGTGAGCCGGCATCCATTCGGGAAGAATTAATACGGGCCTTTTCAGAAATACCCATGTTGCTCCAGGAATTTCTCAGCTTCGGCCAGCGTCAGCCGGTAATACTTCCCTCCTTCTCTGTTCGTATTAAAAAAGCCGTGTCCGACACCCTTATATGGAATGAGCGTGCATGCATTACCAGCCTGGTTCATTTTTTCACATAACGCTTTAACGTCGGAGAACTTAACCACTTTATCAGCTGTGCCATGTTGAATGAGTGTTGGAGGAAGGCCGGGAGTAATATGTTCAAAAGGGGACGCCTGTTTTGAAAGATCACCGAAACGGCCGTCGCCATATCCGCCATCCCAGGTTTTCACAACGGGATTAAACAGAACCAGTGCATCGGGAACGGGAGAAACCGAAAGATCGTCAGAATCTTCGTTTATGCCGCTGATGGTAGCTGTGGCCAGGGCAAGATAACCTCCGGCCGATCCCCCGCCGGCTGCAATCATATCAGGCCTGATCCCCAACATCCCGGCATTCTTCCTTACCCACCTCATAGCCGACATCGCATCTTTCAACGATTCTACCGGTGTTGTACCATGACGGCTTTCCGTGCGGTAGTCGGCGGCTAAAGCGATCATACCTTCGGCAGCCAGGGCTCTGCACTGAGGATCGAAATGGGAAGGGTCGCCGATCCGCCAACCACCCCCAAAGAAAAAGACGATGGCGGGTAACTTCTGGCTTTCGTTGTAATCCGGCGGATAATAAACATTTATGACCAGCTTAACCGTATCCACCGTTTTGTAAGTAAACGTTTTATATGGATGCTCTTGCGCCTTTACCGGATTAAAACACAGGAGAAACAAAATAAATATAACGACAATCTTCCTCAATTGATTAATATGCTTCATTGTTACATTGATCCGGACGAATTTTATATGGTTCATATTTTTTGAATTATATAGTATGTGTATTTTTTCACAATTATGTGTAATTTTAATACACTTTCACCGCCGCTTCAAAACGTTTACATTAGCCCTCTGCCCTTCAACCAGTTCTCGAGTAAAAGCGGCCATACTGACAAAGCCGGATCATCTTTGGCAAGGCCAACACCATGGTGGCCATGTTCGAAAATATGAATTTCTGCCGGTACATGCACTTTCCGGAGTGCCTGGTAGAATAGCATGCTGTTTTCTGCGGGAACGGTATTATCGGCATCGGTATGAAACAGGAAGGTGGGCGGGGTGAAGGTGGTGACCTGTAACTCGGAAGAGAGGTACCAGGCCAGGTCTTTATTCAGATCTTCCCCAATCAACACCTTCCGGCTGAAACGGTGTGTGTAGGGAGTGGTCATACTGATCACCGGGTAAGCGAGAATCATGAAATCGGGTCGCGAACTGTAGCGCTCAATAACATCCTGTGCATCGGGATTCCCATAATCGAAATGTGTCCCTACTGTCGAAGCCAGGTGCCCGCCGGCGGAGAAGCCCATGATACCGATTTTTGAAGGATCGATACCATATTTGCCGGCCTGTGACCTGACCAGCCTCATGGCCCTGGTAGCATCGTCGAACTGCGCGGGGTAGGTATATCCTTTTACATCCCACGTGTCCAGGCGGTATTTCAACACAAAAGCCGTCACACCCCGTTCATTGAACCAGCGGGCAAACTTGTAACCTTCCTTGTCAATAGCCAGTGCAACGTATCCTCCACCCGGACAAATTACCACGGCAGCACCATTCGGATTGTCGGGACGAAAAACAGTAAGCGTTGGAATATCCTTGGGACTGTTACCTTTCGCTCCCGGAGCACCATCGGGAAAGATTACAATGGAGTCGTTGGATGTTTGTGCATGCGAGAGAAATGCAGGGAGGATAAGAAGAAGGATAAGTAATGTCTTTTTCATTTTATGAAATTTAAGATTGATTAATGTATTGAATTTGGCAGGGGCGCATGGCAGTGCTCCCCTGCTAAATTACATCATGTTATTTCCCGGATTTTTTAAACCACACTTTCCGGTAAACACCGTTACGTCTCTCACCGGTTTTATAGTACGGAGTAAACAGCAGGCTGTCGAGAATGAAGGCCGAAGAATCGTTCCGGGCAATCGTTCCGGCCAGGGCCTGGATGTCATCCGTGGTAAGGTGAACGGGTGATGGGTCCTGCTCATCATCTTTAAGTTGCGATGACAGGACAAAAGGCCCGTATTCGAGCGCAACAAAACGGGTGGTATCGTCGAGGTACCAGCCTTTTTCGTTGTATTCCCGGTTTTTCTCCACCATTCTGAGGTTGCGCGGGAAAACCAGGGTAACCGTCGTCTCACCTTCCCACTCATCCCCCGGTTGCACGTACCCGTCGCGTACCGGCGTGAGATCCGTTTTCGTGCCGTTGATAAAAACGGCATAGTTTTTTGCCCATTCCGGGATGCGGAGCCATACCGGCACTTTGATCTTTTCGGATGCCGAAATTACCACGTTTATGGTATCGGAGTATGGATAACCCGTTTCCTGGGTAACCTGCAGCTCTTTACCTTTTACCATGAACCTGTTGCGTGAAGGGGCATAAAGGTTGACAGCAATACGACCATGTCCGTCGTAGTACATCACGCTGGTAAATGATTCCAGGGCAATGGGTCCGCTTGATGAACAACAGGCCAGTGGGGAAGTCCGCTCGCGTTTGCCGTTAACCCTGCTGTGATAGATCCACCCTTCGCCATCGGGGAACATGGCACCGGGGATGGCATTGTACATGCTCCATTCCAGCTCGTCGGCAAACTCGGCTCTGCCGGTAATCTTGAGCAATTCCTCGTTCAGCCTGACCCAGTCCATCGAAGCACAGGTCTCACTCAGGCTGTAAGGACTAAACATATAACCCACATTGAAACATTCAGGATGGATGCCGACACCACCGCGAGGCCCCCCTGCTGCATTGAGGTGATAATCTTTGATATTTTTCCAGGCATGGAGGCAGGCATTCAGGAAATTCATGTCGCCGCTCACTTCATAGAGCTTAGCCAGACCGACATAGTTACGGAGCATCTCGTACATCTTGCCATTGCCGATCTCAGAGACATCAGAGCCTTTCAGATTACGGGTAACCAGTCCCAGACCGGGCCGGCGTTCCATTG
>DASQZK010000531.1:0-2987 GCA_035638735.1 Bacteroidales bacterium | reverse complement strand
TTTCTGCACCGACAGGTCTTGTCGCCATCATCGAACGTACTTATGGCAATGGTTCGGTCTTTTATGACCTAAACAACTTCCTGGGAACGCCGGTTACTATCCTTAGCGCCAACTTTTTGGGTTATTTTATTGAGAAATCTCCCCTTGAGCTCCCCCGCTTCATATCTTAGTGGAACTTAGCTAAAAGACATTGGTAGCCGTGTAGCGGGTGGTCATTAATGAAGCCGGTAGCCGGAGAAAATAGCTGCACCTATAATAGAAGCAGTGGATGACGAAATGAATAATTGTACTTGATCCCCTTCATTAAGGTCCATTAAGAATTCGGAGGTTCGTGCTCCAGAAGGACTGCTAAAATCCTTAAGAAGAGTTTCATACTTTGTAGAGTTCTTAAAAATCATTAAAGATTGATTTGAACTGTAATCATAAGTGATGCTGAATGAATACAGTCCTTCTCCTCCAGATGGGACTTTGAATTTACCATCAGAAGTATTAAAGCTTTCTCCCATATTCAATTTTAATTCTTCGAAAGTTAGTAGCACTGTATCACCTGCATTAAGTAATGTACCATTCGACCTAAGAGATCGGAATGCAATAATATCAGGCCTGATGTTCACCGTTTTTCCACTGGTAATACTCAGGTCGTACCCGTTCAGGTTAAGGTCCTGGATCTCATTTTCCGGGTCGGCGTCGGCATCTTCGATATCGACGGTTCCTCCGTTTTTCGACAGGGTCAGTTTGCCGACTTCCGACGACAGGGTCTGGAGTTCGTTGGTGGAGTCGGTGTCGATGAAGATTTCATTACCACCGGTAATTGCTATTGAGTGTGGGGTTTTCGTAAGGGTCTGGTTGTCGGTGTTATCGAGGAATGGATTGAGGTCGATAATGGAAGCCGAAGGATTTTTGGTGATCTTTAGTTTGTTCTTCTGGTCGATCTGCAGGTCCTGGAGCTCGTTCCCGGGATCGGCGTCGGCATCGTTTACCACATCGCTGAGGGTGATGGCGTTACCTTTTGAGATCCGGAGGATCTGGCCTTCGAGAGAAAGGACCTGGAGTTCATTTTCGGGGTCTTTGTCGAGGTCTTTTTCTCCGGCTGTATTTCCTGCTGTAGCGGCATAGAGTGCGTAGGGTACGGCGAGGAACTGCATGGTTCCCATGCTTATGAAGCCCTGTCCGAAGTCGACTTCCACTTTCAGAAAGTGGGACGATGATGCCCAGTCGATAGCCGTAAAGTCTTTTTCCCCGCCCTGGTAATAGGAACCCGATCCGATAACCAGGTTGAATAGTCCGAAATTATCGGTTGTGACGGTATGCGTCTCGGCGTACTCGACGGTACCGGTAGGATCGCCGGCAATAACCGAGAGCCTGATATTGAGGTTCCTGTTTTTAAGCTCGTTCCCCAGGTTATCCCTGGCTACGGCCTGGTAGTTGATTCCGACAGGCATGTGCTGTGAGAACACATGCACGGTCAGCAGACAGAGGCTTATGATGGTAAGGATCCTTTTCATCGCGCTATAGCTTTTCTATTTTAAACACCCGGTCCATCTTCCTGATGGATGAATACACATGGACGAAATACATTCCTTTGCTGAACTGGGAGAAATCGAGATATTTATCCTGGGAGGTTAGTTTTTCGTATTTTTTTGATAACAGCAACCGTCCCGATATGTCATACACGTTGACATGGTATGTGGTCAGCTCCCGGATACGAAATGACACGGTGAGTTCATTATCTACCGGATTAGGAAAGACGTCGACGGCATCAAAACGATCATCAGGTGTCGATGGGTCGCTATTGATAAGGGTAGGTTGCTGAAAGCCCTGTGTGAGAAAGTGCATGTTCCCGAAAAGCCTGGAGTTGACCGCTTCACCTACGCTGTAAGACAGGTAATAGCCGTTTTCTCCACTGGTGGTTCCTGTGATTGAAATCAGTGATCTTGAAAGGGATTGTGCACCTGAAACGGAGCACAGGAATGTCAGCAGTATGGCAAGTATGATATACCTGGTTTTCATCTGTCGGCATTTATTTTTCCCGGACAATCCCGAAAACAGGTTATCCTCACAGCCAAATGTAAGTAAAATATTGTAAAATAAGCGTTTCGGGAATATTTTTTAACAAAATCACAAACTTGGTTCTTCTTCAACGGTTTCTCCTTTAAAGGCCCTGATCTGGTTGATAAACCGGTCGAACAGGAAGGCTGTATCGGTCGGGCCTCCTGAGGCTTCGGGGTGAAATTGGGTGGAAAAGAACGGTTTGCTCTTATGGATCATACCCTCGTTGGTGTTATCGTTGAGGTTAATGAACAGGGGTTCCCAGTTTTTGGGAAGGGTATTGTTGTTAATGGCAAAGCCGTGATTCTGGGATGTGATGTAGGCCCTGTTTTGTCCCACCCGGAGTACCGGCTGGTTATGACTGCGGTGGCCGTACTTGAGCTTATACGTGTCGGCACCGGAGGCCAGGGCCATCAGTTGGTTGCCCAGGCAAATGCCGAAAATAGGACGGTTGTCGTTAAACGACCGGCTGAGGTTGCGGATAGTGGCATCGCATTGTTTGGGATCTCCGGGGCCGTTGGAGATAAACAGCCCGTCGTAATCTTCATTTGAATAATCGTAATCCCAGGGCACGCGGATAACGGTCGTATCTCTCTCGAGAAGATACCTGATGATATTATATTTAACGCCGCAATCTATAAGCAGGATCTTGTATTGCCCGTCACCATATACCTTTTTTTCCCCGATACTGACTTCTGCCACCAGGTTGTCTTCATTCGGGTCGTACATGTCGATATCATCATCGCCGGTAACGATCTTACCGAGCATGGAACCTTTTTCGCGCAGGATCTTGGTCAGTTTGCGCGTGTCAACATTGAAAAGGCCGGGGATGTTATGCTGCTTCAGCCAGTCGCCCAGGCTTTTCCCGGCATTCCAGTGCGAGTATTCCTCGGTATAATCGGAGATGACAAGACCTGAAATATGCAGCCTGTCCGATT
>DASQZK010000530.1:0-2746 GCA_035638735.1 Bacteroidales bacterium | reverse complement strand
GAAAAATGCCATTGGGGTTTCTCCCGAAAAACTAACTCCCGTGGAGGGAACAGATACTTTTGAGATCAGGTCATCCTATTTCGATCTCGACCTCAACAGGCACGTCACTTCCTCGCGGTATATCGACTGGATGATGGATACCTTCAGCCTTGATTTTCACGAGTCACATTATCCTGTTCGCCTTTCGGTGAACTACCTCAAGGAGACCATGCCCGGGGAGACTATCCGTATTGAAAGGCAGCAACCAAATGAAAATGAGTTTCATTTTGAAGGCACAAATCTGAGTAACCAGACATCAGCCTTCAGAGGCAGAATTGATTTTGCGTAATCTTATCTGTCAGGGAAAAATGCAGAAATTCCTGCTGGGGAAATTTCCCTGTAGTCTGAAAAACAAAGGCTCTGACCTTACCCTATTCATACCCTATAAACCTGTACCCCCGCGATAGTTCCGGCAGCCCAACCAGGGAATGGCGTCAAGATGATTGCGGTTTATCGCGCATTACCATTTGGGCAGTAGTAAGGTTATGCTGTTCGAGAAGGATCTCTTTTGCCACGGTAACCCGTTTTATGGTTTTCTCGTCATAATACCTGATGGTTACCAGTTCCAGTCCGTTTTCTGTTTCAGTGGTGAAATGGTCTTCCAACGCTTTGATTACCTGCGGAATTTTCATCCTGTCGTTATTCACGCACACCATGAACGACACTGCCGAATTTTGCATCAGATTTATTTTAAGATGGGTGCGGGCAAATATCCCAATGATGGTTTCCAGGTTATCTTCGGCAATAAAGGAGAAATCACGTGGGAAGATTTTTATCAGTACCTGGTTCATTTTGAAAATAAATGAGGGCACCAGTTTGTCGTAGCTATCATTGCCAATAACCGAGCCAGGTTCATCGGGATGGACAAATGATTTGACATAAAGACTGATGTTTTTCTTTTTCAGCGGCTGGATGGTCTTTGGATGAATGACGCTGGCCCCGTAGTAAGCCAGTTCAATAGCATCGAAATAGGACAACTTTGGGAGAAGAATCGTGTTATCGAACCATTTGGGATCGGCATTCAGAACGCCTGGTACATCTTTCCATATCACTACTTTGGGAATATCCAGCAGGTAAGCCAGTATGGCAGCTGTATAGTCTGATCCCTCGCGGCCCAGGGTAGTAGTGATGTTATTTACTGTTGCGGCCAGGAATCCCTGGGTCACCAGGACTTTCACCTTGTTGAACACGAAATTATTTTTTACCAGCACCGGCGACAGGTTCCAGTCTATCCGTCCCTCGCGGTAGGTATCGTCCGATATCAAAGACTCCCTGATGTCTTTCCATCCTGCGGCAATGCCGGCTTCGTTAAGATAGGCAGCTACGATAGTGGTTGAAAGCATCTCGCCATTGCTCACGATCTGGTCGTAATCAAAATCGTAGTTCATGGTTGGAGAACCTTCAAAGCGTTCCTGCATATTTTTAAAGATCTTCTTCACTTGTTCATATACCGGGTGGCTATCGTCGGGGAAAAGTCCCTGCATGATATAATAATGGTATGCTCTGATATTCTCAAAACTTTTTTCCAGCTCATCCTGTTTACGACTAACATAAAGATCGGTAAGCTGCTCAAGAGCATTGGTAGTCTTGCCCATAGCCGATACCACAACAATGATGTTATCGTCGTATTTTGCGAGGATTTTAGCAAGATTTTTCACGGCATCAGCGTTACTAACCGAGGCACCTCCGAATTTGAACACTAGCATAAGCTACAACGTTTAATAGGGTACAAATATAATGGAACCGCTAACAAACAGGAAAAATTATCCAGGGAGAAAAAAAACGCCTTCCTACCCGACTTTTATAAAACACAAAAACCGATGGCAACACAGTATCAACCGCAGATCCTGAATGAATTCATTCTTCAACAGCAAACCGCTTTCCCGTATGCCAAGGGTGATCTCACGCGTATCCTGAATCATATAGGCGTGGCTTCAAAATATGTAAACCGCGAGGTGAATGCAGCCGGACTGGCTGACATCCTTGGAGAAGCCGGGAAAGAGAATATCCAGGGTGAAGATGTTAAAAAGCTCGATGTTTTTGCCAATGAACAGCTCATAAAAATACTGACCTCAAGTGGAGAGGTCTGTGGTATAGCTTCTGAAGAAAACAGCGAGATTGTTGCTTACGACAATACCCTCACCAGGGAGGGAAAGTACATCGTGTGCATGGATCCTCTCGACGGTTCATCAAACATTGACGTCAATGTATCCATAGGCACTATCTTTTCTGTATACCGGAGAGTAACACCAATAGGCACTATGCCGGATGAACGTGACATGCTCCAGCCGGGTACCAGGCAGGTTGCTGCCGGTTACGTCATTTACGGTTCGTCAACCATGCTGGTTTATACTACAGGACTGGGCGTCACCGGTTTCACACTCGACCCTTCCATAGGTGAGTATTGTTTATCGCATTACCAGATTTGCACGCCCACCGACGGAACGATATATTCCATTAATGAGGGATACTTCAACCAGTTTTCTCCCGGTATCAGGAAATACATCGATTATTGCAGAAGCGACAATGAGGATAAGAAAGCTTATTCTGCCAGGTATATAGGATCTCTTGTATCAGATTTTCACCGTAACCTGATGAAAGGCGGTATATATATGTACCCTTCAACAGCCAGGCATCCACAGGGCAAACTCCGGTTGTTATATGAATGCAACCCGATCGCCTTCCTGGCCGAGCAGGCTGGAGGATC
>DASQZK010000529.1:0-5697 GCA_035638735.1 Bacteroidales bacterium | reverse complement strand
ATCTTTGGAAGCCGCCAGGCGTTCAACGTAATTCCAGTTATTCCATTCCGTTGCCAGAGTCCATCCTGCCTGATCAATGCGGCTGTCGGGCATTCGAAAGTGCAGGGTGGGGCGCTTGCTGACATTGCCGATTCCTTTCAGCTTGCTAACACTTTCATCGAGCATGGCCAATGCCGGGTAGAGGTCAAGGGGACGGTTCCGGTCGGGATTGTGGTAGTGGTAGTCTTTTATGAACGTATCGAAGGCGGGCTTGTATTCCGGATCCAGGGCAAGCCTGGAATAAGTGTCGGGAAACGGATTGATAAAAGTGGTTAAGCGTCGGGTGTAATCGGGTGCCATCACTTTTTTCAGCCAGGGGTATAGAAGCAAAAAGGCTTTCAGGTAATCAAAAAGACAGTCGAAGGTCAGGGAAGGCAACTCCGGGTTAATATGAAGTGCAAACGCATAATAAGCCGACACTTTTGTGCCCTCGGCTCTGTTATCGTTAAGAAGTTGCCGGACCCTGTCTATGGTTGCCATATTCGTTATCTCAACAGGTGGCGCGGCTATTTCGTAAGGGACAACTGTGGCGAATACATTCTCGAGCACTTCCTCTGCTTTTTCAACGATATCGTCGTCATCTGAAAATTTGTCTAAATCCAAACCAAACAGATCCATAAGTTTCCGGTATTTTTTTTCGTACAGAAAACTGGTGTCGATCTTCACTGTGAAATCGCCCGGCGAACTGCCAGTGATGTTTATATAATACCGATTCTTCTTTTCAATGGTACCCCCAAACTCACTCCTGATGAGCTCGGCAACTTTTGAAGATGACACGCCGCTGAACTCGATTTCAAAGCCGATTTTCCTGTAATCACCCTTTTCATTGCGTAATACCGGCGGCAGCTGAAATTCCCTGTTCAAGGTTTCATCCTCCGGCACTGTTTTCTTAGTGTTCATAATAACTTGAAATTCTTTTTCTGATGCCTGTTCGTATGTTCACAGACAGGCAGGCTGTTCCTTCAATGGCCGGGAACGGTCAATTTTATTCTGCTGTTCACACTATGGTATAAGCCGGCCGGATTATATTCGGGAAGAGGCTATTTCGATGAAAAGGCCGAAAGCATCCAGTGCTCCTTTTCATATCGTGCAATAATCTTGTTTAACATGTCGGTGGTTCCCACATCTCCGACTTCCGAAGCAATATCAAAAACATCAATGAGGAATGATTCGATCACTTCAAAATCTTCGATGACCTGGTGAACCATCTCGTCTGACGAAAGGTCGGTACCTGCTTCTTCAACCTGGGCTGTTTCGAGGTAATCATGGAGACTGCTTAACGGGGTATGACCGAAAATCCTGATCCGTTCAGCAACCTGGTCGATACCTGTAGCCGTGAAACCGTATAATTCTTCAAACTTTTCGTGGAGATCGAAGAAATCGCCACCCCTAACATTCCAGTGGAAATTCCTCAGCTTCTGGTAAAACACACTAAGGTTGGCCAGTAAAATATTCAGGGAGTCCACAACTTCTTTTGTTTCTTCTTTGGTGAATCCGAGTTTAACAAATTGTTTCTGAGGTTTGGTTGGTGCATCCATAGTATTTGTTTTTTGTTATTCAGTTGATAAATAATGTCATCAGCCTCTTCATTTATATAACATCAGCCTGCAATGAATGTTCTTACTGCCCGACAAGTTTGCCGGCAGAAAAAAAGGTCATGATCCCACATTCATAACCGGCATTTCAGCCTTGCCGTTAATTACGATGACGTTCATTTGAACCCGCAGTATGACTATCGGTACGTATGTAAGCCCGGACGGAAGAGTCATCATGTAAGTGCTCCAACGTTAGTTGGCGCTTGCATATTTGAACGCGGTGTATAGTGTGAAAAGGGCGTATATTATGGCATATACCCCGATTATAATGGCAATGATCATGGCACCTTCAAATGGATTGAAAAGTAAAAGCAAACCGACGACAAGCGATAATATCCCGTTGAAAAGAATCAACCCGCCATTCATGTTTAAAGCCCGCAGCCTGTTGTAAGTAGACAGCTGAAGGATGGCAATGATGATGGCCCAGATTCCGAAAAAAGCGATAAAAATACTGATGGAGATGTGTGGATAGAAGATGATGATCAATCCGATCAGGATATTTGTGCTTCCTTCAATAAACCAGAATGTCCCGTTTCCACCTTTCTGCCTGATCCGAAATGCATATCCGAGAGCTATCAGGCCTCCGGCCAGGGCGAATATGCCAAAATAGGTGGCAAGAAGTACAATTGATTCGGATGGTTTTAAAAGTATCAAAATACCAAAGGCAAGAGCAAGAATACCTTTTAGTGCCGAAGCGAGCCAGTTTTTCATAATGATGTGTGAATTCTGTTTGATATAAAATATATGCTGATTATTTCCAGGTACGGTAATGTAGTGACAGTGTAACTGATTAAAGTTTCGCACTAACCAGATATTCGTATCCAGCAAAGTATGCCTTGTTGGTTATCAGCTATCAGCCGTCAGCTTTGCAGGATTGCTCTTCCTAACTCCATAACTCCATAACTCCATAACTCCATAACTCCCTAACTCCCTAACTCCCTAACCAGACTAATGATTTGCTTCTTCATCGTCATTATTATAAAACATTGTACGGCTTTCATTCCCGGTCTATTTTCGTATTTTTCTTCCTGCCGAGAGAAACATGAGAATGCCGACAATAATGACCAGGACACTGATGATCATCGGGACAAAGCCGGCAGACTGGGGCGCTGTATTAATCCCCATAGCATGCTGACTGCTTGCGTTGATAATAGCTTTAATGCCAAAAAATAAAAGACCAATGATGCCAATAATAAGTACAATAGTTCCTGTCTGTCTCATAATATGTCACTTACATGCAATAATTAATGATCTGGAACGTCCTGCCGGAAAAGACTTATTTACCCGGCCTGCTTCCCGCTGCTATCCAAATAATAATGCCGGCGACGAAAACCAGACCACTCACGATTAAAGGCGTCCAGTTCGCTGAGCTGACACCAATTTGAATGCCCAGGAAATTGAATGTTTCCGAATTTTGTGAAACCTGAACAGCAAATATGATACTCGCTATTAAACCCAGTATTGTCAAAATTATTCCTAATGCTTTCATATTTGTTTATAATAAAATGGTTTGGTAAATCTTAAAATGGAGAGGAGGTTGTCCTGAAAGAGTTGAAAACTTTGCCCGATAAAGGCTAAAACAGTTTTAAAAAAAACCGGCATTGGAGTTGTTTGTCTGTGTGAATGATCATGCCCGAGGTTTTTAGAATTCTCATCTCAAGGCGACCTCCTCTCCAAGGTCATATTGTGATCGGTCTCCTTATTTCTCTTCAACCAGAAAGGATACTTTTGCATTCACAGCATAAGATACAATCTTATTCTCCTGAACATTGGCATTCATCTCTTTGATGTAAACCGATGTAATATTTTTAACTGTTTTCGAAGCCTCCTCAACAGCTTTTTGTGTGGCTTCAGTAAATCCTTTTTCAGAGGTCGCAATTACCTCAATAATTTTTACAATACTCATTTTTAGTTTCCTTTTATTAGTTTGAAATAAAAATCACTACTATGATGTAATAAAACTATGCCAATCATGGTTTTAGCGGGATTTCATGGTTGAAGTTGTCCAAACCTGCTGAAAATTGTGGAATTAATTCAACATAACGTTTACTGCAGGTTTATGATGTATTATACCGGATTTCATTCCGAAACCGATAGATACGATGAGCCCTGCATGGTCAGCCAAGGTTTTTTGTGTAAATAGTATACATTAATGTATAAAAAATACACATATCAGGGATGTGGAATTCTGTAAACCAGGGATAAAAAAAGGGAATGATGGTGATTACATGTAGGTAAGAATACTAATTTCCTGATTGTAACGGTAAACACCTGCTTTTCACAGAGACTGCAGGTAAAAGAGCCGGGCGGGGAACATACTCAATCCTCTGATTTCGTCATTTCTTCCAGGTCCAGGATTCGCTTCTCAAGCTCATCGATCCTGGCAGATAATTGCTGGTTAATTTTTTCCAGGCGTAGCCTGTTCTTCATGATATCGTCCTGAAACTGTTGCATGGTGAAAAAAATTTTAATCCTTAATTGGAGTTTGTCAATAAAGTCCAGGTGTCTGGATCAAAATGTTCGGGAACAAAGCCTGTTCCGTTCTAAAGGGGAGCGTGCCAAAATTTTAATCCGCAGTATACGAATGCTATGAGGATTTAAAATTTTTGTAACAACACCGTTATCGGACATTATGGACAGACACTAATTTAAAACAGGGGCTGTTTCAAAAGGCAGATAAGCATATACAATTTCAATAAATTGGTTTTCGATACTATCTTTTGAGACAGCCCCTGTGGGACTGTGGCAGGTAAAGCCGGTTATTTTTCCGGATTACTTCACGTAATCGGCATTTTCGAGAAAGTCAAAACTCTTTTTAACGCTTTCAATTGGGTCGTAGTTATATTCTTCAACTTCCACAACGTAATATTTAACACCCGATTCAGCTTTGTTGTCAAAAATACGTTTAAAGTCCATTTTTCCACTGGCGCCGAGTTCAGCTTTGTCTTTGACGTGCCACATTTCGAAGCGGCCGGGGTATTTGTCAAAGTAGGCAACAGGATCGGCACCTCCTTCAACGACCCAGTATAGGTCCATCTGGAACATTACTTTACCGGGATCGGTATTCTGAAGCATGTAATCATAGATGGTTTGACCGTCGATCTGTCTGAATTCCTTATCATGATTATGATAGCCGAAACGAATACCGGCTTCATTGCATTTTTCACCAACGGCATTAAAGTAATCGCAATAGTTTTTAAGCACATCAAGATTCTCATAAGCGTCGCCTCCCATAAAAGGCTGGACAATGTATTTGACACCTGCGGCTTTGTGGGCAGCTATACAGTCATCCCACCACTTCATTATATTGTCCCGGTTTCCAGAATCGGGCAGTGCCTGTCCGGCGTGAGAACTCAGGAAGTCCATGCCATTTTCTTTAACAAGGGCGGTGAAGTCTGCCGGTTCCATACCATAGAATTTTCCGTCGTTATAGCCGGCAGCTTCGATGAAGCCGTAACCGATATCGCCGACTTTGGCGATGGTTGTGTCCGGATCTGTTTTCATATGATCTCTGACCGACCATAGTTGCAGGCCGATGTACTTATCATCTTTCTTTTTTTCGGTGCAGGAATTCATAAGGCTGATAAATAGCAGTGAGCCACAAAACAGGGCAAATAGTTTGAACAGAATGGTTTTCTTTTTCATAGCATAAGGGTTAAATTTTGGTCTGAATTTAAATAATTAAGTTCAGATTATAAACCCGGGCTGCGAAAAAGTGTGGATTACAGGTGAATTCGGGATAATGGCAATTTTTTTTGCCCGGCCGAAATTCGTGCCTGACATTTGATGGAAAAAGCCGGGCCGGCCAGCCCTGGATTGAGCCCGGCATAGGTAGCATCTCTCTCCGCTTATTCTTTGATCAGCTTATAAGCCATGATGCGATTGGCAAAAAATGTGGGGACGAACAGCAAGCCTTTGTCCGGAACATAGGTGATATCGGCAGAATTGATTTTTTCATCCTGCGTGTTCAACAGGGAGACCTTATGATAATCGGGATAGATCATGAATATTTCCCCGGCCCAGTTTGAGACGAGCCAGAATCCCGGATATCCGGCCCATGAAA
>DASQZK010000528.1:0-2352 GCA_035638735.1 Bacteroidales bacterium | reverse complement strand
CTGGAGCCTTCGATATCGATAATTTTATCGTTTTTAAATTCGGTAAGCGTACGGATGAAACTCTCCTTCGTGGTACCGGCCAGGTCTGCCAGTTCTCTGCGTGTGAAAGGGAATGAAAACGAATCGCTCTTAAAGATATCTCTCGAGAAATAAAGGATGACTTCAGCAATGCGGCCTGGAAGCTGCTTATGTGACTGGCCCATAAGTCTCTCGAAAATAAAAAGACCGTCAATGCTAAGCAGGTTTATGAATTGCAGGGTGTAGCGACCGTTTTCCATCAGGATGTTTTTAAAAACGCTGATATCGATATCACAAATTTCCGAATCTTCGATAGCCGAAGCAGAATATTGATGGACACTTTCACCGAAAACGGACATCAAGCCCACGAACCTGCCCGGCGTCTCGACCTTAAGAATGACTGTCTTATTGTTGCGGGCCTCTTTAAAAACTTTCACGAGGCCTGTTTTAATAAACATCACGTGAGTTGTACGGGTGTTCTGCCTGAAAATGACGTCCTTTTTCCTATAGCGGACAATATTCATATTGTCTGAGAGTAGCTGATTTTGGGTATCGGTCAGCAGATGTGAAAATGGGATTTCAACTGCTGAAGGATCCGTATGATATGTACCCGCAAAATCAGACATCATTTTATTTTAAACTTAAAAGTAATAAAAAATGCCAAGAACAAAATATCGCTCGCACTTAATTTTCATACCATAGCGCTATAATCACAACAGGTATTCATGGTAATCGGCTTAAGGCCTATCCAGGAAAAGGAAGCTTCTTTATTGTTAATGAACCAGATAGCTGATAAAAGGTGATCCAGATCATACGAAGTAGTAAGGCATCTCATCGTTTTATCAGCAATAAATAATCTGGCGGGCCGTATTTTTGCTGCAGAAAATTTTAAAATTGTACGCATAATCCATCACAAAGTTTTATTTTTACTTTAGAAGCAAAAATTTCTTATATGGCCGAAAATCAAAAAATACTTGTTATCGACGATTCCAATACCAATGTTGTTCTTCTTGAAGCTATCCTTGGTACGAAAGGCTATAAGATCATGACGGCACTGAGTGCAAAGGAGGCTATGGGTATTATTAAGAAGGACCGGCCCCATCTTATTCTTCTTGATTTACTCATGCCGGAGATCAGCGGATTCGATTTCCTGGAGGATATTAAGCATAATGAGAGACTCAGCAGCATACCGGTCATCGTAATTTCGGCCCTCACCGATGACGTTAATATTGAGAAAACCAAGAAGATGGGAGCCGTTGAATTCATCGAGAAACCCGTCGACATCCAGACGCTTGTCGATACAGTGGAGACGATTCTTAAAAATTAAGTATGTCAATCGTTAATTATACAACCATCGGTTCATCAGGCAACCATGTTTACATACTCAGGTTATACATCTACACATATTACAACGTAAAATAAGGTTCGCGGCACTTGCCCGGTATGTTTTCATGAAAAGGCGTCCGCCATTTCCTGCTAATTCGATTAGTTTTTGTTAAATTGCCGGGAATAGCGAAATATCAGTATATTTTAGCCTCGAACGACACAAATGAAATCGGTTAACCTTTCTGAGCTGCGGTTCCCTAACATCATTACCGGCCTTATATCAGGGCTGATCATCACGCTGATCTTTTATGCAGCGTTATATACTATTTCAGGTATCAGCTTCACGTACAGGAGTTTTTCCAGCCTTCACGAAATGCATCCATGGTTATCTGTCATCGATTTGATCCCTTTGTTATCGATAGGCCTGGCGTGGTATATTTCTGAAAAGCGCGGGTTACTTGAGAGAGAGTACCTGGCCATTTTGGACGACGAGCGTAAGACGTCGGATGAAGCCATTGCCATAGCCCGGTCTTTAAGCAAAGGCCGGCTAAACATACCCGATTATTCGGATCATGACGAACTGCTTTTATCGCTTCACGAATTAAAGCAAACACTTATTGCGAACAATGAAACAGTCGAAAAGCGAAAGAGGGAAGACCGGCAACGGGGGTGGATATCCGAAGGGCTCGCCATGTTTGGAGGATTATTGCGCGAGCACAGCCACGATCTGGAAGACCTGTCTTACCAGTTGATCAGTACGTTGGTCAACTATATGGATGCCAACCAGGGTGGTTTTTTTCTAATAGAGGAAGGGGACGGTCAGAAAAAATATATCCGGATGTATGCCTGTTATGCTTACGACAGGCGGAAATTTGCCGACAAACGGATTGAGTGGGGCGAAGGGATTATCGGCACCTGTGTCCTGGAAAAGAAAACGGTTTATATGACAGATGTTCCGGAGACCTACATCACCATCACCTCTGGTATCGGGAAGGCCACGCCCAAAGA
>DASQZK010000527.1:0-2474 GCA_035638735.1 Bacteroidales bacterium | reverse complement strand
GGATGGACAGCCCGGAACTGGAAAGGGCCATCAGGATAAAGACAAACAGTAACCGGGGAGGGCTTGTTGAAAACATTTACGTCAGGGATATCACGATCGGCCAGGTAAAGGAAGCCGTGCTTAAGATCAACTGTGAATACGAGGTTGACGATGAAGGCACCGGGCCGTACATCCCGCTTATAAAAAATGTGTTTTTAGATGGCATATCAAGCCGGAAAAGTGAATACCCAGTATATTTACAGGGGATAAAAAACGAAACCTGCATCGATACAATCATCATTCGCAATTCGGATTTCAAAGGCGTAATGAAAAATTCATACCTTGAATACACGGGTTACGTAAATTTTAAAAATGTAGACATTGATATGGCCGGGGAAAAATAGTCAGGGGAAAACGCGGCGAAGAAGACTTATAGTAAAGCTAAAACCATGAAAAGAAATCCAAGAAGGATATGGTCATCCTGCATAATACTCATTACCCTGTTGGTGAGCCCGTTGATCGATACCATTGGTCAGGCACCTGCTTTTCCGGGAGCCGACGGATTTGGTAAAAACACTACCGGGGGCCGGGGCGGTGAGGTCATCGAAGTGACCAACCTGAACGATAAAGGTCCGGGAAGCCTCCGGGAAGCCATAGATGCAAGCGGCGCCCGAACGGTGGTTTTCCGGGTATCCGGCACCATTTTTCTCCAGTCTGCCCTTCGGATCAAGAACGGAGATATCACGATCGCCGGGCAGACGGCTCCGGGTGACGGCATAACACTGGCAAATTATAATTTCAACGTGGATGCCGGAAATGTGATTGTAAGGTACATCCGGTCACGCCTGGGTGATTCCTACCAGCAGGAAGATGATGCCTTCACCTGCCGCAACCAGGAAAACGTGATCATTGACCATTGCAGTTTCAGCTGGTCGGTCGACGAGACGGCTTCCTGTTATCAGAACAAAAATTTCACCATGCAGTGGTGCATTGTATCAGAGAGTCTATACAATTCGATACACAGCAAGGGCCCCCATGGATATGGCGGTATCTGGGGAGGCAGCAGGGCGAGTTTTCATCATAACCTGCTGGCACATCATACGAGCCGCAATCCCAGGTTCAATGGTGCCCGTTATGAAGACTCACCCTGGGAAGAGATCGTCGACTACCGGAATAATGTTGTCTACAACTGGGGGTTTAACTCGGCTTACGGTGGCGAGCCCAGCGAGATTGACGGCATAAAAGCCAGTATCAACATGGTAAATAATTACAACAAATACGGCCCTGCCACCCATACCGGTGAACTGCAGTACAGGATCGTCAGTCCAGATCCGATGGGAGAATACGGTTATAGTTTCTGGTACATCAATGGAAATGTGTGTCCCGATTATCCCGAAGTATACCAGGATAACTGGCAGTATGGCGTACAGGGTGTCACCACGGCTGAAAAGGAGGCTATGCGCAGTGATTCTCCCTTTGAATACCTGATTTCAGAAACAGAGGCTGCCGAAGATGCTTACCTTTCCGTTCTGCAGAACGCAGGCGTCCGTATTCCACGTCTCGATACTGTCGACCGCAGGATCATCGATGAAGTAACGAACGGATATGCCACCTACGGGGGAAGCTATGGGGAACATACGGGCATCATCGATTCTCCGGCAGATGTGGGAGGCTGGCCGGAACTATTCTCTGCACCGGCTCCAGAAGATAACGACCATGACGGCATGGCTGATGAATGGGAGATCTCGATGGGACTAAATCCGGACGATCCTGAAGACCGGAACGGGGATCTTAATAATGACGGTTACACCAACCTCGAGGAGTATATCAATTCCATTCCCGCGGGAGACTATTTCATTCATGCACCTTCACAGGTCAGTGCAGACCTCCTGGCGGTAAACGAAATACATATCAGCTGGCAGGATAACTCCGGTGACGAGACCGCGTTCATAATTGAAAGAGACGGCGGGAGCGGATTTGAAGCGCTGGGTCCTCCCCTGCCCGCGAATACCACGGAATATACCGACACGAACTTTGAAAGAGGATTGACATACACCTACCGTATCATGGCGTTCAACGAAAGGGCCAATTCCATTTATGCCACCTCGTCACCGGTACCGACACCGGGAGTGGCAGACCCGCCATTTAAGTCGTGGAACCCATTACCCACAAAGGGTACGGAAGAAATCCCGGCAACGGTTACACTGTCATGGTCAGCCGGTATCGGGGCAACCAGTCATAAAGTATACCTTGGCACAACAGATCCGCCAGCTTTTGTCACGGAAACCACGGATACTTTTTTCCTGGCCGAAAACCTGGAATATGGCCGGCATTACAACTGGCGTATCGACGAGGTGAACAACAATGGCGAAACAACCGGCGATAACTGGTATTTCATTACCCAGGTGAACCTGTCGGACATTCTGGTCGGTTACTGGAAATTTGAAATGATCAGCTCGGCCATCGATTCTTCCATATTCGAAAATAACGGTACG
>DASQZK010000526.1:0-2460 GCA_035638735.1 Bacteroidales bacterium | reverse complement strand
ATCGTTCTTTTGTCGATTTTCCTGTTTATCCTCCTGGCCGTAGTGGGGTCACTTCTTTTACATGCCATCCTTTCCAAAATTTTCGGAATCAGTGTTGACGATTTCATCATAACCTCTGTAGCCCTTTCGATGTCGCCGCCGTTTGTTCCCGTGGTAGCCGGGGCTATGAAAAACAAGTCGATTGTGCTGCCCGGTCTGATCATCGGGATCATCGGTTATGCTCTGGGTAACTACCTCGGCGTGTTTATGGCGTATCTTTTGAAGTAACCGAAATACAAAACTTTCACTTATGTCACAACTCTTTGTAAATATAAAGAAACTGGTGCAGGTTGAAGATGAACCGGTCCGCTTCAGGGCTGGCAGGCACATGAAAGACCTGCCGTGTATTGATGGCGCTTTCTTACTGACAGACCTGGGAAAGATTGTCGATTTTGGATCAATGGACTCCATGCCATCGACCTACACCCAACAGGCCGAAAAGGTTACTGATCTTGAAGGACGACTGGTTTTGCCAACATGGTGCGATTCCCATACCCATCTGGTTTACGCCGGAAGCCGGGAGATTGAATACATGGATAAGATCAGGGGCCTGAGTTATGAAGAGATCGCCAGGCGTGGCGGGGGCATCCTTAATTCTGCACGCCTGCTTCACCAAACCAGCGAAGATGAATTATATGAACAATCGGCCCTGCGTGTTTGGGAAATAATGAAACTGGGTACCGGTGCCGTGGAAATTAAGAGCGGTTACGGTCTGAATACGGACGATGAGCTTAAAATGCTGCGCGTCATCAGGCGGATCAGAGAGAACTTTCCCCTTATTGTCCGGTCCACTTTTCTCGGTGCACATGCCATTCCGGAAGAATACAGGAATAACCAGGATGAATATGTCGATATGATCATCAATGAGATGATCCCGGCTGTTGCTGCTGAGGAACTGGCCGATTTTATTGACGTATTCTGTGACAAAGGATTTTTTAGCGTGGAAGATACAGAACGGATCCTTCTTGCCGGTATGAAACATGGCATGATGGGCAAGATCCACGCCAACGAGCTCGACTATTCGGGCGGTATACAAGCCGGTGTGAAGTATGAGGCACTATCGGTCGACCATCTTGAACATACTGGTGAAGCCGAGATTAAAGCACTGCTGGGCACCGAAACCATGCCGTCTATTCTGCCCGGAGCCTCTTTTTTCCTGGGCATGCCCTATGCTCCGGCCAGAACCATGATCGATGCCGGACTGCCTGTTGCCATGGCCTCCGATTACAATCCCGGGTCGTCACCCTCGGGTAATATGAACTTCATCCTGTCGCAGGGATGCATTAACCTCAGGATGCTTCCCGAAGAAGCCATCAATGCCGTTACCCTCAATTCAGCCTATGCCATGGGGGTGGAGGATACGGCCGGGAGTATAGCCAAAGGAAAAACGGCAGGTTTTATCGTGACCAAACCCCTGCCCGGATATGAATTCCTGCCTTACGCCTACGGATCCGACCTCATTGAACAGGTATACCTCCAGGGTGAACCGGTAAAGTAATGAATCGTTGGGCGTGACTTTAATGACGGACCTGTTCCTGACGCCGGCCGGTTCGGCGTATGTCCTTCCGGTAAATTTCATTCGTATATTTAATGCGTTGAATTGTCTTCTGAATGCTGCAGACTCTCGATATTCCGCCTCGACAGATTCACCCTGGAACACCGTTTAACCGGTCTCCCGTCATCGTGAGACAAGCCAGTGGAGATCCCGTCTAACTTGCCTGCTAATGGCAGGATTTAACCTTCCTGTTTCAAATTCTGATCCCTTATCATGTATGAAGAAGCATCCCTGTATGATTCGTACATGCATATTGATCCTTTTCTGAACGGCATCACCCATTAAAAATTTTTTGGTTAACCAGTGTCTGTCCATAATGTCCGATAACTGCGGTGTTACAAAAATTTTAATTCCTCAAATACTTTAGTGCGGATTAAAACTTGTGCACGCTCCCGTTTAGAACGGAACAGGCTTTGTTCTCGAACATTTTGATCCAGACACCTGGACTTTATGGACAGACTAAATAAAGGTATTTGTAAGAAAAACATAAAAAATCAGGAGTTACCCCCTAAAAAATAGGGGGTAAAAAAATAAAAAGTATAAATAATATATTTGTACCCCGAAAAAATTATATATTTGTCGCATAATATCATTTTTTACTTTCAAACTCTTAGAATTATGCGACCTTTTGTTAGAAAAGTGTTATTTGTGGCTGTTTTATTGATTTTTGCTGCTGGCAGTTATGCATCGGACGGAAACGGGATCGATAGCGGTGCTACAGCCTGGATGCTGACCAGTACAGCCCTGGTGCTGTTAATGGTTCCCGGGCTGGCTCTTTTTTATGGTGGATTGGTACGGACTAAGAATGTGCTGGGTACCATGATGCATAGCTTTGCTTCTATGGGTATCATGGCAGTTATGTGGGT
>DASQZK010000525.1:0-5204 GCA_035638735.1 Bacteroidales bacterium | reverse complement strand
GCCTTGTGAATGAGGGTTATATCATCAAAAAGCAGGGGAAGGGCAGTATTGTATACATCAAGCGCAATTCCCTGGGATTATTGACATTTAAAGGATTCTCCGATGTTCTGGGAGACCGGAAGCGGAAAATCAGGACTATCCAGTTGCAGGACCCGATTCTCATCCGGTGGCCTAAAAACTTCTTCTATCCGCTGAATGACGAGGAACAGGAAGCGGGATCGATTTTTCTTAACAGGTTGCGGTTTGTGGAAGACAACCCGGTTATGCTTGAGCATACCTGGATACCTGACGTCGGGTTGGAGGGCTTCCTTGATCAGCCGTTGGTGAATGACTCGCTGTTCACAACCCTCCGTTCGAAATTCCAGATTGAAGTAACCAATGTATTCCAGGATATCAGGGCTGTACCTGCCGATCCTGATGTGGCGGGCATGCTTGACACCTATCCTTCTGCACCTGTGCTACATATCTACAGGCGCTATGCCACCAGCCGACAGAAACTAATGATATACAGCGCCTTGTATTGCAATACCGACAAGTATTTTATTTCAAATGAATTTGATTAGAATCAAATGAAGCGACGCGACTTTCTAAAAACAGCTGCTATAGCTGGCGGTGCCGCAGGAACTGCCGGGATGGTGACCTCGTGTAAAGGAGAAAATAGTCCTGCCGACCTGACCTACCTGGAAGTCATTCCTGCACGCCAGGTTCTGGCGACGCTCGAAAACGGGTTTCTCAGGGTAGTACTGTTCAACGATGCCTCTGCCGAGATCACCGATAAGCAGCATCATCTTAGCTGGAAAACATCGCCTGTAGCCATACAGGATGAAGGCCAGATTGAACAGGGGCATTTCTGGCTACGGAAAGAACGCAGCATGAGCGAAGATTATCCTGGTCGCTTCATCGGGAAAAAACAGGGCGACCACTTCCGGTTCACCATGATTGGCAGGCTAAACGTTCTCAAAGGGGAATTCAACTGCCGTATCACCCTGGATGGCGGGTGGCTGAATTATGAGATCACAGGTATCGACCCTGACTTGCCCAGCCTGGTCTTCCCCCCACCGGTATACAATGATGCCCTGGTCATCCCTTCAGGCATAGGAAAACTGATGAGGACAAAAGAGTCCGGCATCTATTCCCGCTTCTTCTATACGTTTTTTACCCACCTCAATATGCGCTGGATTGGCGGACTCAAAGGTGAAGGTGCCTGGATCGGCATTTATGGTGACAATTTTGAAGACTCGGGGGCTCATATTGTTAACGGCCTTACCGCTCCCGGCTGGCTGAAGTCGCTTGGCAGGTGGCGCAACAATTACAGTATGTCATACCGTTTTACCAAAGGCGGTTATGTTGAACTGGCCAAAATATACCGGCAGTGGGCCAAAGAGAATGGCCTTTTTCGCTCACTGGACGAAAAAATAACTGAAAAACCGGCCCTGAAAAATTACGCTGGCGGCCGCCTTCTCTCCTTTTATGAAGCACGCCCCGGGGTTGACTCTTACCAGGCCGGGAATTACTGGTTCACCCCCGAAGAGATAGAAAAACGGGGCACGGAGAGAATCAACGTCTCCTTCACCCATAACGATGTGATCCGTTATGTCGATGCTGCCCGGAAAGAAGGTTTCAAACACGGACCAGTTATCATCCGCGGTTGGATAAAAGGCGGCTACGATGACAGCCATCCCGATATCTGGCCTCCCGACCCGGCTCTGGGCAAGATCTCCGATCTGAAGGCAGCCCTGAACCAGCACGAGGGCATAACCGGCGGTCTTCACGACAATTACCAGGATATGTACGAGGATACGGAAAGTTTTCCTTTCGGCCTGAATGTTCTTCGCAATGGTGAATTCATGGCAGGCGGTTACTGGGCAGGCGGACAGGCTTATATCCTCGAATCGGCCGCCGGGCTGAAATATGCTAAAAGAAACTGGGAAAAGATCAGGACGGTCAATCCTGCCGCCATGTTTATCGATACCACCACAGCAGCACAGTTGCTCCAGTCGTACGATGAAAAAGCACTCCAAACCAGAACACAGGACCGTAATTTCAAGTTTGACCTTTTAAAGTTCTATCACGACCAGGGCCGTCTTGTCGGCAGTGAGGAAGGTGCTGATTTTGCCATCCCGGTGGCTGACTGGTACGAAAACAGACATGCCCGTGTGCCGGGAGAATCAATACCTATATGGCCCCTCGTATTTCACGATGCTGTATTCGGCACTCGTTATCATCCCAAACCAGCTGGCAACTACGCCTCATGGCTCGAAGATATGCTTTGGGGTTACCTTCTGCTGTTTAACGTGAGGCCTGAGTGGATGGCCAGAGGAAGCAACCGCTTTGATAAATCGCTTACGGCAGTACATGATTTCGGCTCTACATTTCATGTCGACGACTGGCACCGTCAAATCGCCACATCAGAAATGACAGATCACCGTTTTCTAAGTGAGGACTTCAACGTCGAGATGACAACATTTGCAAACGGCAAGGCTATCATCTGCAATTTCGGTGATTCACCTTTTCTCTATAAAACTAAAACCATTAAACCTGCCGGATACCTTATAATCACTTAGATCTGCACACCGGCACCGATGAAAATATTTGTTAAATTAAAACCTTAAAAACATGGACAAAATTAACGAACTGGCAAAAATGATCGATCACTCCATTCTTCATCCTACCATGACCGATGAGGATCTGAAACGGGAGTGTGAAGTGGCAATGAAATACCATGTGGCATCGGTTTGCGTAAAACCCTATGCCGTCAAACAGGCCGTTGAGCTTGTCAAGGGCTCCGATGTCCTGGCAGGCTGTGTGATAGGCTTCCCCCACGGTAACAGCAGCACCGAGGTAAAAGCCTTTGAAACCGAAAAAGCCATTGCCGATGGTGCCGTAGAGATCGACATGGTCGTAAATATCGGAAAAGTCCTTGGTGAACAGTGGGATTATGTAGAAAAAGAAATCAAAACCATGGTTGATATCACCAAAAAGAACAACGCCGTCCTGAAAGTTATTTTTGAGAACGATTACCTTCCCGAAGATAAGTACAAGATCAAGCTTTGTGAGATATGCAGCAAGGTGAAAGCCGACTACGTGAAAACCTCAACCGGTTTCGGTTTTGTGAAAGGTCCCGATGGAAAATATTCCTACGAGGGTGCCACCGAACACGACCTCAAACTGATGCGTGAGCATGCAGCTCCTGACGTCAAAGTAAAAGCTGCGGGAGGCGTCCGCACCCTCGACCAATTACTGAAAGTACAGGAACTCGGCTGTTCCCGGTCGGGAGCCACTGCAACCGTTGCTATTATGGAAGAGGCGTTCAGTCGTTTCGGTCATTGATCAGTCGGGGCGCATGGTTGGTGCGCACGACAGTGCGCATCACCGTGGCATATCCCGCAAAAAAATTCGAGCAATCCAATTATTATTTTAACTTTGGATTTGTAATTTCTTCCTTGTTCTTCACCAAAACTAACTGCTAATCCTATGGTAATCATTTCTTCCTATTCCACTGCCGTCATCCTTTGTGTGGTTACTATGCTCTGCTGGGGATCGTGGGCCAACACGCTTAAACTGGCGAAAAAAGACTGGGCCTACTCCTTGTATTACTGGGATTATTCCATTGGTCTGATCCTGCTGGCCTTGGTTTTTGGACTTACCCTTGGAAGCACAGGTGACCAGGGCCAGTCGTTCATGGAAAATTTCAAAACCGCTTCATGGTCGAATATGGGCAATGCCTTTCTCGGAGGCGTGATATTCAACTTATCCAACCTTCTTATTGTGGCAGCTACAGCCATTGCCGGAATGTCGGTGGCCTTTCCCATAGCTGTCGGACTGGCCCTGGTGATCGGCGTCCTGGACAACTACATCAGGAAGACCGAAGGAGATCCGGTGTTGCTGTTTGTTGGTGTGGCGCTCATAGTGGTGGCAATTATCATTAACTCCATAGCATACCGGAAACACAGCAGAAACCAGGAACAGCGCTCTTCTTCAAAAGGGATTCTCCTGTCGATTCTCTCCGGCGTCATCATGGGTTTCTTCTTTGGTTTTGTCGCCAAAACACTGCCCGACGATTTCTCTGTTGTTCAACAGGGAACGCTTACCCCTTACAACGCGGTATTTATCTTCACCATCGGCATTTTCCTGTCCAACTTCATTTTCAATACATGGTTTATGTACAAACCAATTTCTGGTGAAAAAGTCAAATACTCAAACTATTTCAGCGACGGGAACTTCAAGCTTCATTTAATAGGCATCCTTGGGGGTGTCATCTGGAATATCGGGATGTCGTTCAGCATCCTGGCCAGCGATGCAGCTGGTCCTGCCATCTCTTATGGCCTGGGACAGGGAGCAACCATGGTGGCCGCAGCATGGGGCGTTTTCGTGTGGAAAGAATTCAAAGGCTCTTCTAAATCAACCAACTGGCTGATCACCGGTATGTTCCTGTCGTTTATCATAGGCCTGGCCATGATCATCATAGCCAGGGGAGTGGTCTGATACAAACACTTTGATTAATTATGAAGAACAAAATAGTTGTCATCGGCAGTTCAAATGTAGATATGGTTATGAAAATGGACCACCTCCCGGCCAGAGGAGAAACCGTTACCGACGCCGAATTCATCCAGGTATATGGCGGCAAGGGAGCCAACCAGGCTGTGGGTGCCGCCAGGGCCGGTGGCGATGTGGCCTTCGTGAACTGCGTGGGCGATGATGCTTTTGCCCCGTTAATGGTCGAAAATTTCAAACGCGATGGTATTAACACCGACTATATTTTTCATGAAAAAGGCATCTCGTCGGGCACGGCACTGATCATGATCGGTGATTCGGGAAATAACTACCTTTCGGTAGCTCCCGGGGCCAACTACAGGCTGACACCAGAGTATATCGATCAGTGTGAAGATCTGATGGCCGGTGCCGAGATCATCATCCTCCAGTACGAAATCCCGGCCGAAACGCTGGCTCATGTCATTAAAAAAGCCGGCGATATGACGTCGCGCGTACTATGGAATTTTGCGCCGGCACGCGACATTGATCCTTCGCTCCTGCCCATGGTGGATATCCTGGTGGTAAACGAAGTGGAGGCAGCCTTCCTGACCGGGCAAAGTGTGACTAACCGGGAAGAGATTGAAGCAGCGGCTAATACACTCAAAGCAAAAGGCATCGATACGGTCATAATTACCCTCGGGGCAGAAGGTTCGTATGTTGTTTCCGACAAT
>DASQZK010000524.1:0-3830 GCA_035638735.1 Bacteroidales bacterium | reverse complement strand
TGTGGCGGACCGGAACCTGAAGATGAGGGTCGGGATATTCGGTGCAGAGCCATGGACCGAGAACATGAGGCGTGAGATAGAGTCGAAATTGCATATTAAGGCCATCGATATATATGGTCTGAGTGAAGTGATTGGTCCTGGTGTGGCAAGTGAATGTGAACACCAGGCCGGATTGCATATCAACGAGGATCATTTCATCCCTGAGATTATTGATCCGGTCACCGGCAATGTCTTACCCGGAGGCGAAACCGGTGAACTCGTTTTCACCACGGTAACCAAGGAGGGTCTGCCCCTGGTGAGGTATCGCACCCGCGATCTTACGTCGCTTAATTATGAAAAATGTGCCTGCGGCCGGACTCTCGTGAGAATGGCCAAATGCTCGGGGCGAAGTGATGATATGCTTATCATCAGAGGGGTTAACCTGTTTCCTTCGCAGGTCGAAACGGTACTTTTAGAGATGAGCGAGACCAAACCACATTACAGGATTGTTGTCGACAGGGTAAATAACCTCGATATCCTTACCGTGGAAGTGGAAGTGGAGGAGAAGTTCTTCCTCGACAAGATCAGCCAGTTACAGATGCTCAATCAGAAGATCCAGAATAACCTGGAGAGTTCTCTGGGAATAAGTGTAAAGGTCAAACTCGTTGAACCCAAGACGATTGAAAGAAGTGAAGGTAAGTCCGTAAGGGTGATTGACAACCGTAAGCTGAATTGAAACCGGTTAGTTGAATGTCGCAAAACATACCATGAAATAGCTTAACCTAATCTATATCATATATTAATTCCGCGGCTATGCGTAATATTGGGGAAAAATTTCAGTGATGCAAACAAAAACACTCATTGACAGACAAATTGTAGATAATGTAATTGAGAGATCGGGCGTTGAAGATGTAGGGCATGCTTCAATAAGAGAGTTGGTAAAGATTGTAAACGAGGTTGAGGAACTAAGCGGTGAAGAGTTCGTCAGGATGGAGATGGGCGTACCGGGCCTGAATCCGTCGGGGATTGGGATTGAGGCGGAGATTGAAGCTTTGAAACGGGGCGTTGCTTCCAAGTATCCCATGATTGAGGGCATTAAGCCTCTAAAGCAGGAGATAGCCCGGTTCGTGAAAAACTTTCTCAATGTTGACGTGAAGCCGGAAGCCTGCATACCGACTGTCGGTTCCATGATGGGCGGCTTTGCCACTTTTCTGGTAGCTAACCGCACCGATCGTCATAAGGAAGGCACACTCTTTATCGATCCCGGTTTTCCTGTTCAAAAACAGCAGTGCCGCGTATTGGGCCAGGAATATCAGACCTTTGATGTCTATAATTACAGGGGTGAAAAACTTCGCGACAAACTGGAATCCTACCTTTCCACCGGTAAAATTTCGACCCTATTATATTCGAACCCGAATAATCCTTCGTGGATATGTTTCACTGAAGAAGAGCTCCGGATAATCGGTGAACTGGCCACCAAATACGACGTCATTGTCATCGAGGACCTGGCTTACTTTGCCATGGATTTCAGGAAGGATATGTCGAAGCCCGGCGAGCCGCCATACCAGCCCTCCGTAGCCAATTATACCAAAAATTTTATATTGCTTATCTCCAGTTCCAAGTCCTTTAGTTATGCCGGGCAACGGATTGGAATGATGGTTGTTTCCACGGATCTTTATCAAAGGAAATATCCTGATTTGAAACGCTATTACACATCAGATTCATTTGGGCATGCAATGATCTACGGCGCTTTATACGCCATATCCGCCGGGACCGGCCACTCAGCCCAGTATGCTCTTGCTGCCATATTAAAAGCGGTAAACGATGGTGAGTACAATTTTGTGGAGGTAGTACGGGAATATGGCGAGAAAGCAAAAATCATGAAAAAACTCTTTACCTCTGCCGGATTTGATATTGTTTATGAAAAAGATATTAATGAACCTATTGCCGATGGTTTCTACTTTACACTTTCCTATCCCGGCTTTTCAGGTACCAGTTTAATCAGGGAGTTACTCTACTACGGCATCAGTGCCATCTCTCTTGACATTACCGGGAGTGAGCATTCTGAGGGACTCAGGGCCTGTGTTTCACAGGTTCGCAGGGACCAGTTCCCCGGACTTGAAGAGCGGCTTAAGCACTTTAATGAAAATCATGCGATTTAAATATTATGTAACTAGCAGAATAATAGCGCGATATGCAATGGTGTTCTTAAACAGGGCCACTTATGACATGAATCATGTGGATTAAAAAGCTCGTTTCTGGCCAGAATTTTTAATTTTGATGATCATAAATTAGAAAATTTCACCACAAAACCCAAAGATATGGCAAAAGCAAAAGGGGCAATTGTTGTTGATACAGAGAAATGTAAAGGTTGCGAATTGTGCGTGGTGAACTGTCCCACCGACGTCATCCAACTTACAAGGGAAGTTAACGGGAAGGGATATCATTACGCCTACATGGAATTGCCGGAAGCATGTATCGGCTGTTCGAACTGCGCCATTGTATGTCCCGATGGTGTAATCTCGGTTTACATGGTAAGAGTTAAAAACAAAATTGAGCAAGAGTAATGAAAGAGCTTAGATTAATGAAGGGTAACGAAGCGATTGCCGAAGCCGCCATCAGAGCGGGTGTCGATGCATACTTCGGATATCCTATCACGCCGCAGTCTGAAGTGCTCGAGTACCTCATGGCCGAAAAGCCAGAAGAGAGGACCGGCATGGTTGTTTTGCAGGCGGAAAGTGAAATCGCAGCTATAAATATGGTATACGGCGCCGCCGGAACCGGGAAAAGGGTTATGACCTCTTCATCCAGTCCCGGCATCAGCCTGAAGCAGGAAGGTATCTCCTATATTGCCGGTGCCGAACTGCCATGCCTGATAGTGAATGTGGTCAGGGGAGGCCCCGGGCTTGGAACGATTCAACCCTCACAGGCCGATTATTTCCAGTCGACCAAAGGCGGTGGCCATGGTGATTATCGCCTTATCGTGCTGGCTCCCGCCTCTGTCCAGGAGATGGCCGACTTCGTCAAGCTGGCTTTTGAATTAGCCTTCAAATACCGGAACCCGGCACTCATTCTCAGTGACGGCGTAATCGGTCAGATGATGGAAAAGGTCGAACTCTTCGAACAACAACCCCGGTTGACAGAATTTGACCAGGCATGGGTTACCACAGGAAAGACAGCCGACCGCGAGAGAAACATCATCACTTCACTGGAACTGGATCCTGCCCGCCAGGAAAAACATAACCTGAAACTCCAGGCCAAGTACAGGAAGATCGAAGAACAAGAAGTCCGCTACGAAACCATCATGACCGACGATGCCGAATATATCATCGTGGCCTACGGTTCCAGCGCACGTATCAGCCAGAAAGCCGTGAAAATGGCCAGGGAAAAAGGTATAAAAGCCGGACTTCTCAGGCCTCAGACACTGTTTCCTTTTCCCAAGACACAAATCGAAGAGATGGCCGGACGGGTTAAAGGTTTCCTGTCAGTGGAAATGAGCGCTGGTCAGATGGTTGAGGATGTTCGACTGGCCGTGAACGG
Source organism: Bacteroidales bacterium (assembly GCA_035638735.1). GTDB lineage: Bacteria > Bacteroidota > Bacteroidia > Bacteroidales > DASQZK01. The sequence goes on along the minus strand of DASQZK010000524.1, from coordinate 311 downwards.
GAAAGTCCCCGTTGAACACTTCGGGAGGTTCGGTGGAATGATTCCGTCGCCCGATGAAGTTGTTGAAGCTTTGGAACAAAAAATTATTAAATCCTGATTATGGACCTGAAAGAAATCATACAAGAGGAAAACTTAGTCTATGCCAAAACCGGACTAATGACCGACAAAGTGCTTTCATATTGTCCGGGCTGTGGACATGGTACCACGCACAGGCTTATTATGGAAGTCATTGAGGAGATGGGAGTGCAGGAAGATACCATTGGTGTGGCACCGGTAGGTTGCTCTGTCCTGGCTTATGAATTTATGGACAT
>DASQZK010000523.1:0-2573 GCA_035638735.1 Bacteroidales bacterium | reverse complement strand
TGTTCCCCAGACTGATTCTTCAAAAGACTTTATGTCAATAGCCAGTCCACCCCAGGAAATACAAGCCCTAATTCATGAGGCCTGCTACGACTGTCACTCTTTTGAAACACAATACCCCTGGTATTCGTATATCCAGCCGGTTTCCTGGTTTCTCCAGGGTCATATTGATGAAGCCCGCGAGCACATGAATTTCTCTGAATGGGCAAAATACAGCATCGATACCAGGAAAGAGAAAATGGAACATGCGTCAAAAATGGTGAGTAACAGGAAAATGCCACTTTGGTCCTTCCGCATTGAGCACCCTGAGGCCAGGCTTACCGACCAGGAAATAAAAACACTTGCTAACTGGTTTGATCAACGTCGTGAAAGATTAAGTGACTGAATAAAGGTATTCTTAAGGCAAAATGCATGTTAAGCCGTTTAGGCATATTGATTCTGGTGTTTCTTATTCTGGATCTCATTTTCGGGCATTACATTAACCGCCTCGGGGTGAATTCATTCCGTATAAAACACGACTATCTGCACCATGCCCTGCTGCCCTCTCAGAATTCGACTGCCAGATGGGGCAGAAGGGTATACCATGTAAACACAAATTCTCTCGGTTGCAGAGATAAGGACTGCCGCGATGTAGATGTTTCCCGCAAAGGTCCACGGTTATTAATTCTTGGAGATTCTCATGTCGAAGGTGTCGGCATCGCATACCCAAACACAATGGCCGGAATCGTCCAGGATTCCCTGTCACGGGAAGGAATCGATGTAATAAACGGATCGGTTGTTAGTTACAGTCCAAAACTTTATTACCTCAAAGCCCGGTACCTGCTTAATAACAAAAATATTCACGTTACCGACCTGCTTGTGATGATCGATATTTCGGACCTTCAAAATGAAATTGTCTACGAGAATTTTAAACCTGATAGTTCGTCCCGGGCCGGAATATCATATCGTATCAGGAAGTTCTTGATGATGAATTCTTTTATTTACAGACATATTCATATCGTTGTTAAAAAAATAAAAATCAAATCGTTCATCAAACATTCTGAATATTTCAGGAACTATGCAATGAAACATTCCGAAAAGGACATCCTGGAATTATATTCATCCTTTTTTAATAATTATGAAGACGATCAGCTTGTTGCGGATCCGGAATTTCACGCGGTGCAGGACTGGTTTTATATCGATCGTTACAAACCCCTTGCTGAAAAAGGACTGCAACTGGAAATGAAAAACATCAGCCGGCTGAAGACACTGTGTGATGAAAAAGGGATCAGGCTTTCACTGTCGGTCCATCCCTGGCGTAAACAAGTCATGTTAAGGGATACAAGTGATTACTATGTGGGACAATGGCGGAAATTCTGCGGGGAAAACGAGATCAATTTCATTAATCTGTACCCCGCATTTATCGATCCTCCCGTTTCCGCGGTATTTGCCAAAGACCTTTTTCTGCCTCAGGACAACCACTGGAATGAATTCGGGAATGCCATTGTCGCCCGGAAAATTCTCGATAAACTTAAGATGCCTGGTCCCAGATAAAATAAAGCTGCTATTTGATTCATGATAAAATGTGTGGTTTATCGTGGGCGCTATGATTTCTTTCATCAGCAGGACACGCTAAAAGAGTGTCGCTACGATTGGAAAAAACCTAACGGGACGGCCTCTCCGGGGATACTCAGGTTGCCTTATTTCAAATATTAAGACTATCTTAGGGCGAATTTTATTCCGGAAAAAAAATGAAATATTTCTTTACTTTCCTTTTACTTCTTATTTTAAGTAACCAGGTTTATTGTAATAACCGGGGCAGGAAACCGGCACAAAAGGATAAACGTATCAATTATGTCGACCCGTTCATCGGCACCTCAAATGCCGGCAACCAGGTTCCCGGACCGTTATGTCCTTTCGGCATGGTCCATCCCGGGCCGGTGAATAACGGGCAGCATGTGCCCCTGGCTACGAACTATTTATATGGTAACAAGACTATGTATGGTTTTGCCATGACAAATATGGCAGGCGTAGGTTGCGCCAATTACGGCAGCATCATCGTTATGCCAGGAACGGGAGATCTCCATTTCGAAGATTATCATTCCGCTTATTCTGAAGAATCAGCCAGTCCGGGCTATTACAGTGTAAAGCTCGACGACAGCAATGTTAGGGTTGAAATGACGGCAACTGAAAGATCAGTCCTGATGAAATTTCACTACCCGGCAGGAAGGGCAAACCTCCTGGTTGATCTTTCCAGGAGGTCGAGCGAAGATACGGCCTTCCTGATCAGAAAAGTATCACCCGGAGTATTCGAAGGATATAAAAGTGACGGGCAGTTCTGTGCAGCGGGAAACGATATTCACCACAGAGTGTATTTCGTGGCAGAGGTGAGTGAGGCAGGAACTGAGAACGGCCTGATGACAGCCAAAGGTATGCTTGACGAGGATGCGGTTGAAGCCCGTGGTGAGGATATTGGCGCCTACCTGGCGTATGATTTTGAAAAACCATCCGTAATCGAAATGAAAGTCGGCATCTCTTATGTAAGCATTGAAAATGCCAGAATGAACCTGGATGTCGAAACCACGGCGTACGATTTT
>DASQZK010000522.1:0-4126 GCA_035638735.1 Bacteroidales bacterium | reverse complement strand
AATGGATAGGCCAACCTATATTGCTGTACTTTCGATCAGAGCCATATTTTAATCAAAATCGAGTCAGCGGAACAATTACCATACGAAAGGTGAAATATATTTCGTAAACTGGTTTGCTGACTTTCTCAGCAAACCCTAATTTAAAACAAGTATAAATAGAGCCCTTTTTGCGACGACATGAAATGATTAGTAACAAAATTTCGTTTACTTTCGTAAGTATAAAAAATTAACTTTGATCAAATATAAATAGTATTACGTCGTTTAATTGGAGTTGTTTGTCAAATAAAATTTTTCTCTTTTTTCCCGTCATTGGTGCTGAAAACATTTTAATACGTTGTGAATGAGGCGGATAGTAATTATTTTAATTGCCCTCCTGGGGACTCTTGTGGTAAAGGCTCAGGATAACATATTTAATATCATTTTCAAACAAGATTTTGAAAATGACACACCCGGATTATATGATTACAACGAATGGAAACAAGACTGGAACAGTCCGGCATATTCCAATGGTCTTGACAGGACCTATATTGTAAAAACTGATGCTGGTAGTAAAGTTCTGCAGTGGAATTATCCCAAGGGCTGTGTTGGTTCCAGTTCCGGTGGCGGACAGTTCGAGCCTGAAAACAATGCCGGGGCAGACGAAATTTACATGTCGTACAATATTAAGTTCCGGCCTGGTTTCGACTGGGTTTTGGGAGGCAAACTGCCCGGCTTGAAAGGAGGTCCTGACCACTATAATCCCGGCGGCCCGACGCCGGCATGGGGTGATGGTTTTTCTAATGGACTGATGTGGGGTCACGGCTATGGCGGTCAGGATGATGTTGGAGGCCTTTATTTCTATACATACTACCAGGATATGCCCAGTGTATATGGGGAATCACGGCGCTGGGGCAAGTTCAAGTTCGACACTAATTCCGACCACTGGTATAACGTTACCATTCGCATGGTTATGAACACTGTGAAGAGCGATGGAAGTGGAGGCAACCACGATGGTATAATGGAAGGTTTCATAGACGGAAAACTGGTTGCCTCCTATACAGGTCTGCGTTTCAGGAACGTTTCATCGATTCATATTGACAAGATGAAAGTTTACAGCTTCTTCGGAGGTTCAGGTTCACAGTATGGAGCGGCCCGTGATGAGTGGACACTGATTGACGATGTTTATCTTTTTACCTATGCCGATGGCGTGAATGTTCCCAGAGGAAATAATCCCAGCCCTTCCGGCCGGATACTACAGCTTCCAAACCTGACTGATAATTCAAGTGTTAATACACCTGATATTAGTTCACCTTCCGTTCCCACGGGGCTGACCCTGGACAGTAAAAACACAAGCAGCATAACGTTTTCATGGAGTAAATCTTCAGATAATACCGGGGTGGCCGGCTACAATATCTGGGTTAATGGGGGTAAAAACGGAACAACTTCGAATACGAACTTCCAGCTTACCGGCCTCAAAGACGGAACAAGCTACAAGATTGCGGTTTCAGCGTTTGATGCCGCTTCCAATGAAAGTGAAAAATCCAATTCACTGGATGTTACCACCGATAACAGTAGTGTTCCCGATACCGATGCGCCTTCAAAACCATCCGGTCTCGTTGTAACCGGCAAATCGGCCTCCTCTGTAAACCTCTCGTGGTCTCCTTCATCAGATAATACCGGGGTGGCAGGGTATATCGTTTTTGTCGATGGAACCGCCAAAGGAACAAGCAATACAACGAGTTATGTCATTAATGATCTTAACCCGGGAACAACTTTCGTGCTGACCGTTTCGTCCTTTGACGCTTCTTCCAATAAATCAGCCTTGTCACAACCGCTGTCTGTTACAACTGAAAGCGCCGGCTATTCCGACAATAATGCACCAGAAAACGAAATAGGACTTCCTAATATTAATATCATCGAGGTTCACAATGAAGCGGAAAACAGTGCGAAAACTGTTTCAGAAATCAGTTCTTATGGTAACAGCGAACTTTATAACTTCGGATTAATGATTAGCCGGGACGGTAACCCGGTATTAGGTGGGACAATCCTGACCGCAGAGACGGAAATGTACTATGTGAAGAATGACGACCGGGTAACAAAGAATCTGCAGGCCATGTATAATTTCTCAGAGGGAAAAGGAAACAGGGTGTACGATATTTCAGGTAGCAGCAATACCGCGGATCTTACCATCGACAATACCTCTCAAACCACCTGGCTTTCAGGACAAGGTCTGAAGGTAACCGGAAATACAGTCATCTCATCGGAGGAAAACTCAGCCAATCTGTCCCGTGCACTCTCGTCAACGAATGAAATAACCATGGAAGCATGGATAAAACCATCCGATATTGAACAAAGTGGTCCGGCCAGAATCCTGACTCTTTCTTCCGATAACTACAACCGTGCGGCTACACTCGGACAAACAGGCGATGCTACAGGGTATGATTATAATGTAAGGCTTAATACAACGATGACCGACGGGAACGGTTTACCCGAAGGTTCATCAAACGATTCCTATCAGATCCCGGCTCTCCAGCATCTGGTGTATACCCGGGACCGTGACGGTAACGAAAAAATATTCGTCAACGGTGTTGTGCGTTATTCCGGAACACGTAACGGCGATTTCTCCTCATGGACAGATGGATATATACTTGCCCTGGCTAATGAACTGACCGGAAACAGACCATGGCGGGGAACCTACTACCTCGTGGCTGTCTATAACCGTGCCCTGAACAACAACGAAGTCGTTCAAAATTACAAAGCCGGATATGGAAAGCTACAGTTTAACTCCGTCCTGGAAAACCTGGAACCAGACAGCCATTATTATCTCACTGCCTTTGCGGAAACAGATAAGGGCATGAAATATGGTGAAATTGTTGATTTTGTGACCTCTCCTGTAACGGTGGATGAAGACAGTATCCAAATGAATGTTTATCCAAACCCTTCCGACGGAATATTCCGGGTTTCATTCCAGTATAATAAGATTGATCATGCCACCATAAGGGTGTCCGACATGAATGGTAAACTGATCCATTCATCGGTGATCCCTGTTAATGATTTTGGGATGATCCAGGAAAAACAATTCAATCTTTCCTCCAAAATAAAAAACGGCGTCTATTTTGTCACACTGATATTAGGCCCATCGATAAATACCAGGAAACTGATTATACAACATTAGCAGGATTATCCCCGATCCTGTTCAGGAAGCAGGTTTCACCGTGGAATATGCCGGATAGCATTGTATCCAACAATATCCGGCCTCAATGCGGCGAATCCTGCTTTTTTTATTTAAATTCACTGGTGTCCGGTTAAAATTTAACAGTGTTAAGAAACGTCTGTTACCATCAGTGTTATAGAGAATCCTGACCTTCCATACCTAAATATTGTTTGTCCTTGTGCCGGACGGGCATTTACTTTTTTACTAATCGCAACAAACTTTGGATGAATGTTCCTGCCCTTGAAATGAACAGCTGATTATGATGTAATCTGATAATTCATATACCCGGGGCGATTCATTTGAAAAAGTGCATTTTAAGATAATTCCTTGTAAACCAAACATAAGGCTATTTGTTAAATAGGGTATATCATCATAACTTACCTGTAATTATCTTCCTTGTGAAGATGATCCTTCAGGGTACTGTTCAATGCAAATATTCCCAAACCTATGAAAGCAAATAACCTAAGAACTACTTCCTCCATACTACAGCTAACAAAAAGGATGCTTATTCTTTGTGCACTCCTCATTGTTCCTGTAATAGTTGGCGCCCAAACCTACACACTGACGGTTTTGACAGCTGGTGCGCCAGGTGCTATAGTCAGCCCTTCCTCTCCGGTAACCGTCACCGACGGTGTACCCGAAAATATTTCGGTAACAACAGTCCCTTCAGGTTATACGTTTGTCAACTGGACCGTCACCAGCGGAACAGCCAGCATAGCCTCATCTATATCGGCCAGCACAACGGTTACAGTTACCGGGGGTGATGCAACCGTCCAGGCGAACTTCTCGCAAATCACCCACGATCTGACACTAACCACCGATGGTACTCCCGGAGCAACAACCACGCCGACAGGAACAGTAAGCGTTGGAGAAGGTGTGGCACAAAACATTTCGGTAACCGTTCCCTCGGGATACAGCTTCGTGAACTGGACT
>DASQZK010000521.1:0-4557 GCA_035638735.1 Bacteroidales bacterium | reverse complement strand
GCTACATGCGCGGAGGAAACCCCAGCAACCATTCCATCGCCCAGAGGTTCGCCTACCTCAGGGCAGCCGGCGGAATTATAAGCCAGCATTTTATTTTTGGCGTTGGTACCGGTGATGTTCAACAGGCGTTTAATGATTATTACAGTTCGCATCACTCTGTACTGGGGCAAAATAACCGAAGACGGGCACATAACCAGTATGTTACATTTTTTGTAACCTTCGGGCTTATTGGTTTCGTGGTCTTTCTACTTTCTCTCTTTGGCCCGGTCTTCATCGAAAAACGATGGAATGATTATCTGTTTATTGTCTTTTTTCTTCTCGGCCTCATGTCGATGCTCAATGAAGACACCCTTGAAACTCAGACGGGTGTTTCATTCTTCATGTTTTTTTATTGCCTGTTCCTTTTTGCCAGGTGAAAGGATGATAAAGCGTCAAATATTTCATAGTAAGCGCTACAAATAGTAATTTTATGGTCTTTTTGTTCCGGGATTTTTCGGATGCGTGCAGGAATATATTCCTGGTATGTAGGTTAGCGGTCTGCCTTTCCCGGCAGCAAAAGATAGTGTTTTTTCAATGCGGGCCTGCTGTCTCCGGGATAGAACGGGTTATGCTGGGCCGGACTTGCGGTTTACAGCCATTCATGAACGACGACTGATACTGCCAGCCATGCAGGGAGTTCAAAAATCTTAACGGAATAGTAAAGTCATAATATATTATGGAGAACGGGGAATTTGTAAGAAAGGCGATCGGAATTGCCATAAAAAATGTTGAAGAGGGAGGCGGACCGTTTGGTGCCGTGGTGGTGAAAGACGGCAGGGTCATTGCCACATCGGGCAACAAAGTCACGTTGTCGAACGATCCGACGGCCCATGCCGAGGTTCTCGCTATACGGGAAGCTGCATCCAGGCTCGGGACCTGGGATCTGTCCGGCTGCGTGCTTTATACATCATGCGAGCCCTGCCCGATGTGCTTCGGGGCCATTTACTGGGCTCATCTCGACAAGGTGCACTATGCCTGCACGCATGAAGATGCAAAGGATGCCGGTTTTGACGACTCGCATATATATAGTGAACTGAAAAAGGATCCTTCACACCGGACCATTGAAATGGAACAGGTTATGCGTGATGAAGGACTGAAAGCGTTTCAAAAATGGAAAGAACATCCGGGCAAAGAGGAATATTAGTGCCGGGACAGCGTCTCGGGCGCGATTTCTTTGTTCGTGACGTGCTTGAGGTGGCTCCCGATCTTATAGGTAAACACCTCGCGTTGGTCAGGGATGGTAAAGCTGAAGCCTGGCAGATTACCGAAACCGAAGCCTACCGCGGCGAGGAAGATCTTGCCTGTCATGCCCGCAATGGTCTGACCAAACGGACCGAAGTGATGTACCGTGAGGGCGGACACTTATACATGTATCTTATATATGGGATGTACTGGATGCTCAATGTTGTGGTTGGACCCGCAAACATTCCCCAGGCTGTACTTATCAGGGGAGTGAAAGGCTTCGAAGGTCCCGGGCGACTTACGAAACACCTGGGTCTCGACCGCAGTTATTATGGTGAATCGCTTGTTGATTCCTCCCGGATCTGGATTGCTGAAGGACATGCACCAGGCAATATCATTACCACGCCCAGGATCGGTATCGATTATGCCGGTGAATGGAAGGAAAAACCATGGCGGTTTGTTGCTGCTGAAAAAGGTGATGTTTAATATGGCTGTCGGCTGGTAATTACAGGGAGTGGCGATCCCGGATCATCCTGTTTCAGGCATTTATTCCGTCCTGCTATCTCCTTTCAAATGCCTTCAATGTGAAATTTTCATTTATGAGAATATGCAGGCCATACGTATATTGAAGTTTGGAAATCATCGTGTCGTAATACCCTTCAAACCGCAATAAGACAGACGAGGAAGGGGTGATTTTTTTACCGAAACCTGCTTTGAAGGTCAGCAGGCTTTTTACCTCCTCCGCCGACGTTCCCGACATAAACTGTCCGGGGCTGAAAAACAAGGGTTCTCCGTAAACCGTATCAAATGACCTGCCGTGAAAATAGCCGGCTGTTAAACTGAATGGATCGATACGCATGCCGATCTGCGGGTACCATGCAAAGCCATTCGTATCGGACTCATCGTTACTGTTGAAGAACACCAGCGGGTTCAGAAAAACCTCACCATGCTTTTCACCGGAAAAGGAATGGCTGAGCAGGAAACCGCCACCGATATTCCATGTGGTAATAACCGGTTTGTCGGTTATGTTGATCTGTCCGCCCTGGTGATGCACCACCAGGTAGGCCGGTATGGTCAGAGTACTTCCGTTCCGTTTTAAAAGGGTGAAGTCATTAGAGCTTCCTACGGTCAGTTGTTCCTGCAGGGTATCGTTGGGCAAAATGAAATGCTCCCAGTTAAGCCATGTCAGCGAACGGATCCGGTCGCCATGAAAATCCAGCCTGATGCCGTTATTGACAAGGCTGGTGAAATGATTCTCGAATGTATACATGGGCTCGGGCAGGCGGAACGATTCGCCGCCGTTAAAGCTCCCCATGGTGATGCCGAAATTTGACGACACCTTATAGTCTATTCTGAACAGGGGAAGTGTCTGTGCAAATTCGTCGCGGCCATTATATTTTAAGAGGTGAATACCGGCCCCGAAACTTAAGTTCTCTGCCAGGCTGTACGATACAACCGGTTGCAGGAAGGCCCCGGTAAGGGTATACCCTTCAACATCGGTTCCGAAAAACTCATTGTTATTGAAGAATGTCGAAGCATTTACCGAAAGCGACAGTTCGTCCGGCTCTTTCATTACTCTTACCTCCTGGTTATAATAATCGCGGAATACCTGCGCGTTGGTGGTAAAATCCGCCAGGGTGAAGAGTATACAAGCAATGACAAAAATTTGGATCAGCAGAGCGTTCCTTCTCATGAGCTTAATTTGAATGTAAAAGTAATAAATTTGGTTGCTACTGCGCACAGAGCCATGAGAACAATTTTGTTTTGGCTGTCGGCTGACGATTATGATGAACGGTGTTTTGTTACTGGCGCTACCGCGTTAACCCCCCCTAATCCTGAAGAGGAGGACAGTCTCGGGTTACCGCCTTAACCCTGAAGTAAGGGGAACAGCCTCTGGCTTCTCCCCTAACCCTGAAGAGGGGAACCGTCTCGCACTACCGCGTTAACACTGAAGAGGGGGAATGGCTCGCGCTACCCCCCCTAACCCCCCCTGAAGTGGGGGAATGGCTTCATGCTGTGATAATGGTAGTGGTAATGGTAATGGGCGGCTGTCGGCTGATGATTATGATGAACGGTGTTTTGTTACTGTCGCTACCGTGCTAACACTGAAGTGGGGGAATGGCTTCATGCTGTGATAATGGGAATGGGAATGGCAATGGGAGGCAGTCGGCTATTGGCTGTCGGCGAGTGATAGAAATGGGTGATGTTGTTGATTTCTGTCGGAAGAAAGGGAATATGGATGATTGCTGGAGGGGAGGACCCTGGCGCTCTGAGGCCCTTGCAACCATGTGCGTATTACCGAATACTGATTACTGAAAACTGATTACCGAACACCTCTCTTCTGTTAGAGACACTTGTCATTGGTATTCTGCTGTTCTATATTAGTAAGTAGGTTAATAGAATATTGGGGTCCCACCCCCCACCCGCCACCCTTAATCGCGAAACCAACCAAAAATCAGCGTCTTATACCGATGTTATAAAACATACCCGCGCCATTTCGCCCTCATATCAAGGATTCGGAGGATATTAAAATTTTCCGTGAAAAAAATTTCATGATCATACGCTGATTTTTTGCTGATTCTTTCATTAATGAATACATAATCGGGGGCTTGGGGAAACCGGTTGTGTTATTTTTATGATTCGTAGATTTTTATACTCCGGGACAAAGCGCTATATGCCATGAAATCACTGATCTGGTATGAGGAAATGTGTTCCGGCACATCCCGGCATGAATGAACCGGATCTCCGACCGATGGATCGCCAGGATTGGTGGTGTCGATCGTTTTCTTGCGATCGTTGACCACCACGAGGCCGGGTCCATCTATGCCGGTATGATTTGACAATTAAAACGGGTTTTATTTTGTTTGGTAAAATCTCTTCTACGTGCATTTATGTACTATCCTGCATGCATGATTGTGTAATTACTATACAATTATGTGTATATTTTATACATCCGGGATGTAAGCTAAATGCCGTAAATTTCGGATTTGGTATGTGAATTGTCTCTTTTGCACATCCCGGCATGAATGAACCGGATCTCCGACCGATGGATCGCCAGGATAGGGGTTGTCGATCGTTTTCTAGCGATCGTTGACCTCCACGAGGCCTTGTCCATCTATGCCGCTATGATTTGACAATTAAAACGGGGTTTATTTTGTTTGGTAAAATCTCTCGCACATGCATTTATGTCTCATCCAGTATGCATGATTGTGTAATTACTATACAATTATGTGTATATTTTATACATCCGGGATGTAAGCTAAATGCCGTAAATTTCGGATTTGGTATGTGAATTGTCTCTTTTGCACATCCCGGCATGAATGAACCGGATCTCCG
>DASQZK010000520.1:0-2464 GCA_035638735.1 Bacteroidales bacterium | reverse complement strand
GTCGGGTTTACCAAAGATTACCAGGTTGATGATCAACAGGGTGAACGATAGTACCAGGGCTGCTACTATCACAATGCGTGCAACCGAAGTGCCAAAATCAACGGCAAAGGTATGCTCCCGGTCAGCCATATCCTTATCGTATTCAAAATAACTGTACAACAACACATTGGCAAGAACCAATAACCCGTAACTTATCATAACGGCAACCTGCCATGTCTGGGTGGTATTACCCCCGTAAATGACCGGGCCTCCCCAAACGGCGATGGTATAAATGAGTGTGATCCACAATTCTTTTACGAAAAGGATCTTCACATCGCCGGCCAGGATAATGGTGAACATAAGATACAGCAGCGTTGCCCCACCGGTAATAAGTCCCAGTTGAAGAATCTCGGCAGGAAGGGTATAAAGAACCAGCCTGAAATCGAAGATCCCTGCAACAAGGATGAACAGTATGACCGGTGTCTTGTAACGGTAGAATAAACGATGGACCTCGTACCTTGTATCTTCACCTTTCCTTAGTCCGTCAATAAGGTGGTCGGTCAGATATACAAGCCACGAGGTAAGAGCAATCACTACAAGATAGGTCCATGGCAACCGGGCATTCATGATGTGAGCAGCAAAGAAAGAACCGGCAACCACTCCGGCTACAATATCCAGCGAAAGTATTCTCACCAGCCGGTATATATTTCGGATTCTCACAATATATTCGGGGTTATCAGAACTGATGTTCAACACTCTCACCCAGGTACGGATGGTTTACAGGAACAATTTTAGCCCGTGCCATCGCACTGAAGACAATAAAAACAAACAGCCCGGCAAAGCCAATGAAACTGCCGGCCTCCAGCAGGCCAAACTTCATCTCCCCGGTAACACCGGGCACAATCTGAAGGTATTGTTCAACGTATTGTCCCACGATGAGAAAAACGATCACCAACAACATAAGGGCCTTATTACGGCTGGCCTTCACAGGCAGGAGGACAAAGAAAGGAATGGCCCAGTTCAGAAGTATTTCAGCGAAGAACAATACTTTCCAGCCATCCTGCCACCGGTAGTAATAGTAAACCGTTTCCTCGGGCAGGTTCCCGTACCAGATAAGCATGAACTGGACAAACCACAGATATCCCCAAATGATGCTCAACATGAACAGGTATCTCGAAAAATCGTGAAGGTGATACTTATTCAGGAAGCCAAAATAATTATCACGGTTAAGGATGAAGATGATAAGTACGATTATGGCCACTGCATGCAGGAAAGCCGAAACCATGTTTTTGAGTGCGAACACCGTCGAGTACCAGTGAACATCAATCGACATAATCCAGTCGAAGGCCGCGAAGACAAACGTTATGGCCAGTATAAAGACATATATGCGGGAATAATATTCACTCTTAGAAAACCATTCGATGCCGCCGGCTGCATCTTCTCTGAGAGAGAAACGCCTGATGATGCGTGCGAAAATTATCCAGAGGGCAAAGAATACTATCATCCGCACATAGAAAAACGGGATGTTCAGGTATATTTGTTTGTGGCTGACAGCTTCATCTGCAGCAGCAATGCCATCGCGGCTCCAGTAGTAAAGGGCGTGCATACCGAAGTAGATAAGAATAAAGAACAAGGCAGCAACCGGGAGGTAGGCCATCATGGCTTCGGGCACGCGTTTAAATCCCGATGACCAGCCTGATTGCGAAATATATTGGATGACGATAAAAAACACCCCGCCGAGGGAGAGTGAAAGGAAGTAAAAATTATTCAACAGGTAGACGGCCCATCCTCGTTGCGGGTCGGTGATCAGTCCATAGACCATCACCGCCAGGCCCAGGAGAGCGAGCACAGCTGAGATCACCCTGAGAGACATCGACATTTTGTATTCTTCCTTCATGTGTGTTAAGCTTTAATTAGTTCTGATTTTGGCCGGCGACCCCGGCTGAACCGGTTCCGGTCGTGTCATTGTGTTCCCCGGCCTGTAAAACATGCCTGATGTAAGCTATGATATTCCACCTGTCTTCAGGCCTTATCTGGGATCCATGAGCACCCATAGAACCGAAGCCGAGTGTAATGGTATGGTAAATCTCACCATCCTTGAGATTAATGGCGGTTTCACTAATGAGCGAACGGGGTACTACGATATAAAGTCCACTGGAATGAAGGTAGCCGTTGCCGTCTCCTTTGTCGCCATGGCAGCCCGAACAGAACGTAGTGAACTCATGTTTGCCACGTTCCAGCACTTCCAGGTCAGCCACCAGCGGGCTATGAAGCTCTTCCCCTGCCCGGATCCTGTCATCCGGATCCTTCGAATACCCGAAAGGTGTAAAATCCCTGGGTATTGTGCCTTCCACCGGCACCCTCATCGTGGAGCTGTCTGCGAAGTTCGGATTGGGATCGTAAGTCTCATACGCTTTAGAATAAAACATATCGGGAAAATAGTCCCAACCCGGATTGTTCCTGTTCCTGTCACAGCCGGCAAACA
>DASQZK010000519.1:0-3933 GCA_035638735.1 Bacteroidales bacterium | reverse complement strand
TTGCTCAATCATGGCGACTACCAGACCATTTGCGATTCGTCGCTGGCCGCCCAGGATCTCTGGATGCTTGCCAAAGATGACCTGGTGGGTTACGTCGAAAAAGCAGCCCAGCGACACCGGCTTAAGAAAAATAACCTCGACGATGTTATTGAATATTGTCATACCATCGATCTAAGCGATGTTATTCCCGTTCTCGAAAATGATTACCTGGTCAGCTTCCCTAAAGTGGGGAATTAATTGTGAATTAATTAACAATTGGCTACAATTTATTAACGATCGCGGGTTTTGCCATTAAGAATCGTAATTAATTTCCTAATTTTAGCTCATAATTTTAAGCAAACAATACTAAACTTCTCAGATCATGAAAAAACATAATTTTTATGCAGGTCCGTCCATTCTTTCAAGGTATACCATTGAAAATACAGCAAATGCCATTCTCGATCTGAATGATTCAGGATTATCCCTGATGGAAATATCGCACCGCAGCAAAGATTTTGTAGCTATCACAAATGAAGCTATCGGTCTTTTCAGGGAGCTTCTCTCCATTCCTGACGGATATTCCGTTTTGTTACTCCAGGGCGGTGCCAGCATGCAATTCTGCATGGTCCCCTATAACCTTCTGAATAAAAAAGCTGCTTACCTCGATACAGGGGCATGGGCATCAAAGGCGATCAAGGAAGCCAAACTGTTCGGAGAAGTGGACGTGGTTGCTTCTTCCAAAGCGGAAAATTACAATCATATCCCAAAGGGATGGTCTGTGCCGGGTGACGCCGACTATCTCCACATCACCACCAATAATACTATTTACGGCACAGAGATCGGTACTGACCTGGATGTGGATGTACCACTGGTAGCCGATATGTCGTCCGATATTTTCAGCCGTCCGATGGACATTTCAAAATACGCCCTGATTTATGGTGGCGCCCAGAAAAACCTCGCGCCTTCAGGATTAACCTTTGTCATTGTTAAAGACGACATTTTGGGTAAGGTGGAAAGGCAAATTCCAACCATGTTGGATTACCAGACTCACATCGATAAGGAATCGATGTTTAACACACCTCCATGTGTGGCTATTTACGCAGCGCTTCAAACCCTAAACTGGTATAAACAACAAGGCGGTGTTGAAAGCATGTATAAGGTGAATGTTGAAAAAGCCGGTATCCTTTACGACGAGATTGACAGGAACAAACTCTTCAAGGGAACTGTTACCCATGAAGAAGACCGTTCAATCATGAATGTTTGCTTTGTGATGAACGATGAGTATAAGGATAAAGAAATTGACTTTCTTGATTTTGCAACCTCCAGAGGAATGGTTGGTATCAAGGGACACCGATCGGTTGGCGGATTCAGGGCTTCCATTTATAATGCCATGCCCGTTGAGAGTGTTCGTGCCCTTGTCGATACCATGAAAGAATTTGCGAGCAAGTACTGATTATACCAATTCACCGGAAAAACTGAATCTTTAAATCAAAAATCTCATGAAAAAAATACTAGTTGCTACCACGAAGCCATTCTCGAAGGCAGCCGTCCACTCCATCAGAGAGATCGTGGAAGGATCGGGGAATGAATTCCGGCTTATTGAAAAATATGCCTCACAGAGTGACCTGGTTGAAGCTGCAAAAGATGTTGATGCACTCATCATCCGGAGTGACAATGTTGATAAGGAAGTTATTGATGCAGCCGGAAATCTTAAGATCGTTGTTCGTGCCGGAGCTGGTTACGACAATGTCGATCTTGCTGCCGCCACGGCAAAAAATGTGACCGTGATGAACACGCCAGGTCAGAATTCCAATGCAGTAGCCGAGCTCGCTTTTGGTATGATGGTTTATCTGAACCGGAACGGTTTCAACGGAACGGCCGGCACCGAACTTCGTGGTAAGACACTCGGTATTCATGCATACGGATATGTTGGCCGCCTGGTAGGTATGATTGGCAAAGGTTTCGGGATGGAGGTATATGCTTTCGATCCTTTCGTCGACAAGACTGTAATGGAAAAAGACGGTATAAAACATGTAGCTTCGGCTGAAGAGCTTTATGCGAAATGCCAGTACGTTTCGCTTCATATTCCGGCCAACGAAAAAACCAGGGCGTCCATTAACTTCGACCTTCTCACTAAAATGCCCGATGGAGCTACACTGGTAAATACTGCCCGCAAAGAAGTTATTGATGAAGCTTCTCTCGTGAAGGTTTTTGCTGAACGTCCCGATTTCAGGTATATCTCCGATATTGCACCCGGATGTGCTGACGAGATCGCCGAAAAATATACCGGGCGGTTTTTCTTCACACCGAAAAAGATGGGTGCACAAACGGCAGAAGCCAACCTGAATGCCGGCGTGGCTGCTGCAAACCAGATTATAGCTTTCTTTAACGAAGGTGATGAGACCTTTAAGGTGAACTGAAACAATTTGTGACTTTTAAAGTCCCCCGATAAATCAACCCCAGAGGTTGTTATTCCAGGTAATCGGCAGACGGGTTGTTACCCTGTCACATGTCCGTCTGCTTTTAAATGACGCATTAATATGGCAATACTTAAAGCATTCAAAGGCTACAGACCTGTAAGAGAACATGTTGACAAAGTAGCCTCACGACCTTACGATGTGCTGAATTCGGAGGAAGCACGGGAAGAAGTGAAGGGTAATCCGCATTCTTTCCTTCACGTGGTAAAACCGGAGGTCGATCTTCCCGAAGATGTGGATCTTCACTCCGATATCGTCTATAATAAGGGAAAGGAGAATCTCCGTCACCTGATTGCCGGGGGTATGTTTGTACAGGACGAGAATGCGAACCTGTATGTATATGCCCAGACCATGTTCGGGAAAACGCAATACGGCATCGTTGGCTGTGCGGCCGTTGACGATTACATGAACAACGTGATTAAAAAGCATGAGCTTACCCGGCCCGATAAGGAAGAGGATCGGATGAACCATATCAGGGTTACAAATTTTAACGCCGAACCGGTATTCTTTGCCTATCCCGATAATCCCGAACTGGATCAAATCGTAGCCCGGGTGGTGAACGGTGAACCTGAATATGATTTCACAACCGGCGACGGTGTTGGTCACCATTTTTGGGTGATTTCCGACGAGAACATCATAGGACGTATCACTGAAATATTTGACAAGGACATACCGGAGACATACGTGGCCGACGGTCACCACCGAACAGCAGCTGCCGCTCTTGTTGGCAACGAACGCAAACAGAATAATCCCAACCACAGGGGAGACGAGGAATATAACTATTTTTTGGCCGTGCATTTCCCGGCCGGACAGCTGACCATTATCGATTACAACCGGCTGGTAACCGACATCAATGGTTACTCAACCGATGAATATCTTTCCATGCTCAGCGATAGTTTCGTGATCGAAGAAAAGGGCGGGAGCATCTACAAGCCTCAGAATGTGCATAATTTCTCGATGTATCTCAACGGAACCTGGTATTCCCTTACGGCGCGCGAAGGCACATACGATGACAGGGATCCGATAAGGGGACTGGATGTGACCATATTGTCAAACCAGGTGCTCGAACCCATTCTCGAGATCACCGATCTGAGAAACTCCAAACGAATTGATTTCGTCGGAGGTATCCGCGGCCTGGAAGAACTCAAACGCCGCGTCGATTCCGGTGAGATGAAAGCTGCCTTTGCCCTCTACCCTGTATCGATGGAACAATTGATGAAAATTGCCGATACGGGTAATATCATGCCGCCAAAAACAACATGGTTCGAACCCAAACTACGAAGCGGATTGGTAATCCATTCGCTGGATTAGGGGGAGAAGTGTTTGAGGGTTGTTTTAGGATGGTTTGAGCTTGTTTCCTTTGGGTTTACTGCATTTTGCAATCGTACCGTCATATCGTTAATCGCCGCTTCAACTCCGCCACCGCTGAAGCTAAAGGCGGTACACGGTCAGCGACCGGCTTCGACGCCGCTCATGG
>DASQZK010000518.1:0-2818 GCA_035638735.1 Bacteroidales bacterium | reverse complement strand
GAAAACCTGGAAAAATTCGGCGATAATTACCTGGCACTTCAATCTATTGAACGTAGTAAATCGCAGTCGGCATCACCCGGAAATGCCGGTTAAAAAAACTAAATAAAGAAGAAGTTTCACCCGGTTTTGAATAACATGTCTTTTTTCATCTTATTCATGCCGGATGAAACTTCTCTGTTTCTTCCCTAAATCAAGAAAATAAATCCCACACCCTGGGCTTCAAGCTCACATTAAGTATCGATTATCAACGTGTTTTAAACGGACCATGATATCGGTCAATTATTATCTCATTTGCCACGGTACCACGAAGTCAAGTTCCGATTTACGGGAGTCAGATTTCTTTTTTTTCTCTGCTGGTGGAGCATACAGGCTGCTTTCTGACCAGTAACCTACGTTCATGTCTCCGGTTTCCAGGGTATGCTGCAGGGTTTTAATCTCCCTTTTAATTTTGCGGATCTCCTTGTGAAAATCTTTGATCCTCTCTTGTGATGTTTCGTTCGGGTTTTTCATAACCAGGGCTATTTTTTTATTCCATTTCTTTTGGAAACAGTCATTTAAAAAAATTAAGACTAAATAATGTGAGAGTTTGCAGGTAGTTCAACCTCGTTCTATCACTGGAAAATATTTCCTGCCAGGTATTTCCGAGAGATTAAAGATAAGGCCAATAAAAAAATAAGACATTAAGATCAGATTAAAGTTTGATTATAAAGACATTAACTATCGCGCGGGGATATTAAATGCCATTTTTCTGTCTTAACAATACACCGGAAAACCGGCCGGCCAATGTGTTTCCGTCATCTTTAGTCTTCCTCATCAATCAGATACCCCATGCCGATTACGGTTCTGATAAGTTTAGGTGTAAAACCATGGTCAATTTTTTTCCTGAGTGAATTGATATGAACATCAATAACATTCGTACCGCTATTGTAGGTGTGCCCCCAGATTTGATCCATAATTTCGAGCCGGTCGAGAACACGGCCTTTATTCTTAACAAGAAGTACAAGAAGCTTGAATTCAATGGCCGTTAATTTTATCTTCCTGCTCTTCCGCCTGGCTTTTTTAGTCTGCGTATCCACTTCAAGGTCGGACACTTTGATCAGGTGAGGCATCATCACCCCTGAAGCTCTCCTCTCAAGCGCTTTTATTCTTGCCTGTAATTCTTTATAGTTGAATGGTTTAACGAGATAATCATCGGCTCCGCTATCAAAACCTTTAATTTTATCCTCAACCGAATCGAGCGAAGTAAGCATTAATACCGGAGTTTTAATGCCATACTTTCTGATTCGCTCGCATAATACAAAACCGTTATCTCCCGGCAAAATAACATCCAGGATAATCACTTCATAATTCTGATTCAGAGCTTTCTCTTCCCCCTCGGTGCTGTCGTAAGCCAAATCCACCCTGTGGCCGTCGTTTTCCAGTCCGGCTTTCAGATAAAATGAGAACTTCTGATCGTCTTCAACAACAAGAATTCTCATAATGGTTAGTATTTAAAAAATTAGCATCTGTCTGTAATTAGAAAAATAAATATGTATAACAGATGATAGTAAAACAATTTACACGGCTAAAAGATTTATGTACAAAAACGGCCCCTGGGTTTCCGATAAAAACCCGGGGGCCGCAAAAGAAGATCCGGAATGGTCTGTTACTTTGTAAAGGCCACAAACCCACCGCGTGGCAGCATGGAAATTTCTGGCAGATTATTTACCGGTATGTTATCATTGAATTGAAAGGACCGGTCGGTATCTCCATCTGAAATAAGCGAAATATCGTTGTCATTTCCTGCAAAGGAAAGATCGGGTTTAACCGTAATGGTTTTATCGGTACCGTTAATTCCGGCGATATACCATTTATCGGCCGAGCGGCGGGCTATAATGACCATTTCTCCAGGCTTGCCATCCAGCAAACGTGTTTCATCCCAGCTCACCGGGATATTTTTCAGGAAATCAATAACATATTCCGGTTGTTGGGGATACACCTTGTAATTATCGGCCAGGTGGAGGATTCCTGACTGGAATACTACAGAAAGTGCCAGTTCATGAGCGTTGGTTGTAATGTGGGGGTAATTAACATCAGAGAAAGTTACCGGTGTAAAGTCAACCGGTCCCATCACGTTCCTTGTAAAAGGAATGATCGTGTTGTGCACGGCTGCATAGGCCGGGTAATTCCTGTCAAAACGGTATGCTTCTCCACCCCTGACAGCTTCCATCGACAGCAGGTTGGGATAGGTCCTGCTCCATCCGCGAGGCATGGTGCAACCGTGGAAATTCACTAAAAGGTGTGCCTCAGCGGCGTCTTTCAGGATTCCGAGATACAATTTTATAATCTCCTGCTTGTCGCTCTGGAAAAAGTCAACCTTCACACCTTTCACGCCTATTTTCTGCAGCCAGGCAAACTCTTTCTTACGAACCGGGGGATCGAACATCCTGTCGCGCGGGCTGGCCGTAACCACGTTATTGGGTCCGCCGGAATTATACCATACAAGCAGTCCCACGTTTTTGCTGTTGGCATACGTTGCCAGTTCTTCCAGTGTTCCATTCTGCATGTTATCCCAACCTGCATCGACAAGGGTGTATTCCCAGCCGAAGCTGGCTGACAGGTCGACATATTTTTTCAACCTGTTAAAATCGCGCGGTGTGCTTCCTGCCGACCACCAGCTCCAACTGGCACGACCGGGTTTGATCCAAGACTCGCCGGAGATGACCGAAGGATGGCTCAAATCGCTCACAAGGTTGGATTGAACAACTGTAGCAGGATTATCGGCAACAATGCCAAAACGCCACGGTGAAGTCCAGGGCAATATTGAAACCGGTTTCTG
>DASQZK010000517.1:0-2323 GCA_035638735.1 Bacteroidales bacterium | reverse complement strand
TCCGTTAGCGTCAATGCCTTTGCGGTTGATGTGGGAATACGCAACACTCTCTGAAACTTTGAACCTGCCATTGTAAAGGTCGTGGTTCCCATTGGCCCTGAAGGTGTAGCGGTCAAAATTTGATTTGCCTTTAGCCACAATACCATCCTGCGAGAAATAGGAAAAGGAAGTGGCATAGGCCGTTTTCTCTGTTCCTCCGGTAACGGAAAATTCATGGCTCGTCACAGGAGCATTCCTGTAGAATACTTCCTCTTGCCAGTCGGTACCAGCGCCCAGCTTCAGGATGTCGTCACCACTAAAAGGAAGAGGTTTGTTGTCGTTAAAGTAAGCCTCATTAAGAACCTGGGCATATTGTTTAGCGTTTAAAAGGTCCATTTTCCGCCATGGGTTCTGGATACCATAATAACCATCGTACCTGAACTGGGCGGGCTTATTTTTTGAACCCTGTTTGGTAGTAATAAGGACGACACCATTAGCACCACGTGTACCATAAATTGCGCTGGATGCGGCATCTTTGAGGACTTCGATCCGTGCAATATCGCCCGGGTTGAGGTAATCGATCCCGCCTACAGGAACCCCGTCGACCAGGATAAGGGGCTGGGCTCCGTTAGGGGTTGATGTTCCCCTGATGCGGATACTTACGTTGTCACCGGGTTGTCCGGAATTATTGGTGATAACGACACCTGCGGTTCTTCCTTGCAGGGCTTGTTCTGCTCTCAGGTTAATCCCCTGATCGATATCAGCTTCGGTGACTGTGGAAATGGCACCTGTCACCAGGCTCTTTTTCCTGGTACCGTAACCGACAACCACCACTTCATCGAGTGATTCTTTCGAAGTGGTCAATTCCACGTTAATGGTGGACTGGCCGGTAAACGGAATTTCTTTTGTTTCCATGCCGACAAAAGAAAAGACCAGAACGTCCCCCTTTTTTACCTGGAGACTATAGCGGCCCGATGCATCGGTAATTGTCCCGGTAGTTTCACCTTTAATATATATAGTCACTCCGGGTATTGGGGTTTGATCTGCCGCGGAGGTAACACTACCTGTTACCTCTGTCACCTGTCCGGAAGCCGGAAAGATGACGGCCAGGACTGTCACTAACAGGATAAAGATCTTTTTATTCATATTGGTAGTTTTTAACTTTTTTCATTTGAGTGCAAAATAGGCAACAATTGAGCATACAGCTATATAAATATACTCATCTTAAACGCAACATGTAAATTTTTTCACCTCAACAAAAACTATACAATATTGTATTAAATACCATATATTCAATTATTAAACCATTATATTTATATACAACAATATTAATAGTTTACCCCATCAAAGGGTGGTGATAGCTAGAAATGCAGGATGTAATCGGAGAGGTTTACTTCGTGTGGCAGGTTTAGCTTTTTTCGGAGGCGGTAGCGGCTTATTTCGACGCTTCTGACAGAAATTCTTAGCAGTGGTGCGATTTCTTTGGATGAAAGGTTCATTCGCAGATAAGCGCAAAGACGCATGTCACTGGCGGTAATCTGAGGGTGTTTTTCCTTAAACCGGTTAAGGAAATTTTCATGGACTTCTTCGAAATTTTTCTCGAAGATCTTCCAGTTTTCGTCGTTGTTCAGGTCCTTGTCGATACCTTTCAGCATGTGCCTGATCCGGGTATTGCGGGTCTCAATATCTTTTTCTTTCTGGATGGTTTTAAGTTTCTCCCTGACATCGAGAAGAACCTGATTTTTATGCACAAGCTGCATGGTTGAATTGGCAATTTCTTTTGCTTTCATCCTGTTTTCACTTTCCAACGCTTCATTTTTCATTCGTATCATTTCCTGTTCAGCCTTAACGGCTTTCTGCCTGAGGCTTATTTCGTGCCTGATCATCTTGCGCTGTTGTCGGATCTTTTCCTTTCGACGGACTCTTTCAATGTTTTTCCTCATGAAATACAGGATAACCAGGGTGATCAACCCGAGTATTACGAGATAGGCCAGGTAGGCATACCATGTCCTGCTCCATGGAGGTTCAACCGTAAAGTTCAGGCTTCTGTGGTTACTTTGGTTGAAGCCCGTAATATCGTCAACACTAATTTCCAGTTTATAATTGCCTTCTCGCAAGTCGGTAAGCGTAATGGTTCTGGATCCTGATGAAATTTCGATGGTATCGCCATTAAGCAGGCAGGTCAGGCGAATGTTCCGGGGCGTCTGGTAAAAGGGTATACTGGTTTCTATTTCAAGGTTATTATCCTTGTAAGGAATGCTCATGTTATGATGCCGGAACGGTATGACTGAGTGTTGCAACGTGAAATTTTTCTCGCGGTAGCTGTTTATCCGTTTAATAAACA
>DASQZK010000516.1:0-2238 GCA_035638735.1 Bacteroidales bacterium | reverse complement strand
GGCATACTGGCGGATAGTCCAGGGGCGTGTGACGTACATGGTAGAGTAGGGGCCCCTGAGAAAAGGAGCAAGTCCGGCTGCATACCCCAGGTGTTCCAGGTTCTGCAAATCCTCTTCACCAAAAGAAGGCTTTACCGGGATGTGTTCCGGCGTCTGCCATGTTTCACCGGCAACAGGGCTTTGTGCTGAGGTAATCGCTTCGGTGTTCCTGAAATTTATGTGGTTGTAATTTGGCTTCATGATCTTTCTGGCTTAACATCCCGGTTATTCAATTCCGAGCAACTGGTGAAACATTTTTAATTCTTCAAGCAGGTTTGATTTCAGATGAATGAAATGTTTGACACCTTTTTCGTTCAGTTCGTCGATATTTTCAGTGGGGTAGCCGGCTATGGCCAGGATAGCTTTCCCCTGGAGGTAACTCACAGCTGTAGGGGCAGATACCGGGTATTCATCATCTGCACTGCATAAAACAACAATGTCGGCCTGTTTGGCCAAAGCGGCTTCGAGGCCTTCTTCAATGGTCTCAAAGCCAGGGTTGTTAATAATAGTGTAACCGGCGCAGGCGAAGAAGCTGCCGGCAAAGGTGGCCCTGGCTTTTCTCATAACGGGATTCCCGTATGTCAGCAGGAAAACCACCGGTATGGCTGTCCGTTTTTCTGTTTGCATACGCAACTGCTCAAAAGGCTGCGCGCCGCGGTAACACTGCAGGGGTTCAACAATGTGTCCGGTCTTTTTCTCATTTGGCGGAAAAGCAACAGCCGGATCAAAATCACCCGGTAAGGTCTCCGTGGCATTGGGATACTGGTTTGTGCCCAGAAGGATGTCCTTTCTCGTGGCCAGGTTCATATCCCGGCGGTTGGCCGATGATTTTATCTTTTCCTGTATAAAACCGTCTTCAAGCGCTTTCAGGTACCCGCCTTTTTCTTCAACTTCAAGGAAGAGTTTCCAGGCATTGCCGGCGATGGAATCGGTCAGGTTTTCAATGTAATAGGCTCCTGCAGAAGGATCACTTACCTTGTCCAGGGCTGCTTCCTCTTTGAGAATAACCTGGATATTACGGGCAATACGTTCCGAGAACGCCGTTGTTCGACGGAAGGCTTTATCGAATGGTGTCACCGACAATGAGTCGGCACCGCCCATCGCCACGGCCATCGATTCGGTAGTTGCCCTGAGCATGTTCACATACGGATCATAAACTGTCTGGTTCCATTCCGAGGTAGTGGCATGAATATAACATTTTAACACCGATTCGTCTGTCGGTTTCCATGCTTTGACAAGGTGCGCGAAAAGCAGTCTGGCTGCCCTGAATTTGGCTATCTCCATGAAATATGCCGGTCCTGCCGACACGTTCAGTTGCAGCGAACGGGCAATGTGGTCGACACTGACCGCTCTGCCGCTGAGCTTATCAAGGTATTCCGAAACCATGGCAAGGCTGAAGGCAAGCTCTTCAACCAGAGATGATCCGGCGGATGAAAAATGTTTTCCATTGATCCCCGTGATGCGCATGCCGGGCATCTTCACGCTGTATTCGCTGACCAGCGCAGCCTGCTTCTCAAAGGCTTTCCCGGTACCTCCGGGGTAATCGCCATACCTGCTCAGGTAACCCAATGGATCAGCATCAACCGAACCATTGATCTTTGTCAGATCCAGTCCCCTCTCCTGAGCTATTTCCGCTACAAGGTGAATAACTTCTGCACTCTGAATGGTGGTGACAAAATTTAGATTGATGCATTCGAAATAAATGTCGTTGAGAAGGGTATCCATAGCGCTTCTGTCAACAACCTGTTCGTCGGGAATAATAAAGCCGAGTGAAGTTGCGCCTTTGCTTAAAGCTTCCAGGGCCTTTACATTGGCTTCTTTCCAGTTTGTGACTTCAATATCCTGGCGGATTTCCCAGGCATTCCCTGCAACGGCTTCATCACTGGTCTTTCGCCCGGGGACGTTTTTCAGATATTCAAGTCCTTCAAGGTCTTCCTGCCTGTAAAACGGCTTCACATCAAAGCCCTCCGGAGTCCTCCAGGTTAATTTCTCCAACGGTTTTCCCTTCAGGTCCTGCAGGATTTTCTGTTCCCAGTCGTGCGTCGACACCGGGTCAAATTCATTGAACAATGCTTCTTTTTTCACCATATCCTATGTGTTTCAAAAGGAAATGTAAAGTAAGGCATTTTCACCTGAAGAAGGAAATGATTTTTGTCACGTACAGTGCAGAGAGGGGGCGAGAGCGTTTCTTACACCAGG
>DASQZK010000515.1:0-3529 GCA_035638735.1 Bacteroidales bacterium | reverse complement strand
CTGCTTGCTGCCAATAACAAAGTCATAAAACGGATTTTCAACCTCGACACCAACACCTATACAGACGGAGCCCTGCCCGCCAGTGTAAAAGAAATGCTGGGACTGGTGGCATCGATGGTCCTTCGCTGCGACGATTGTATCAAATACCATCTTGAACAATGCTACAGCCTGGGAATTAAAAAAGACGAGATACTCGAAATTTTCGCCGTTGCCAACCTTGTAGGCGGAACCATTGTTATTCCACATACCAGAAGAGCTCTCGAATATTGGGAAGCACTTGAAAACATGAAATAAATTTCGTATTTTTTCGTAGTGCATTGAGGTTAAATTGAGCAGCTATGAAAAAGAGAATATTTTTCGCAGGAAGTCTTGTGCTGGCGTTGGTTATCGTACTTTTTTCCTCTTTCATAAGCATTCAGCCTTCCGATAGTAATATCGTAAAAAGCCTGGTATTTAAACTTACCGCTTTCTACAACTGGTATCCACAACAAAAGGTCTATCTCCATCTTGATAAGGATCAGTATAATGCCGATGAAAGAATATGGTTCAAGGCGTATGTGGTTAATGCCACAAACCACCACCCCGACAGCCTGAGCACAAACCTGTACGTTGACCTTGTCAACCCGAATGGTTACGTTGTCCAGACTGTATTGCTGAAACTTCAGGACGGGTTTGCAAACGGTGGATTTGGTCTGCAGGATACGGTTCCGGAAGGCAACTATCGTATCCTGGCCTATACGAACTGGATGCGAAATGCAGGTGATGGTTTTTTCTTTTCGAAGAATCTCTATATTTCCAATCCCCGGTTTAAAATCTATGCCACGCCCGAAGAGGTAAAGACCATAAAACATTCCAGGCGGAAAAATATAAGGCTTGCCCAAAAATTCGATGTCAGCTTTCTCCCCGAGGGCGGGAATCTGTTAAATGGCGTCGAAAACCGTGTTGCCTTTAAAGCCATCAACGAATTAGGCTATCCCATCGATATCAGCGGTCGCCTTCTTGACAAAAAAGGAAATGAGATCCTTACGTTTAACAGCGTCCACGACGGGATGGGCGCCTTCTCCTTCACCCCCCAACCGGGGATGGATTATGTTGCACAGATTAAATCAGGCCAGTCTAATGAAAAGAAATTCCGCCTGCCGGAGGGCATCGACAAAGGCATTGTCCTGAAAGCCGATTATGCGGGAATGGACAGTGTGAGGGTGACCATTGTTACCAATATGGGGACAGGCAGTATGCCGGTGAACACAACGTACGTGTTGTTTGCACAAACACGTGGGGTACCCCGGTTCTCAGCCGAATTCGACCTCAACGATCCGGGCAGAACCGTAAGCATCCCTAAAAAGATCTTTCCGTCGGGTATTACAACGCTCACATTGTTCAATGCAAACTCACTGCCGGTAAGTGAAAGACTGATTTTTATTAACCAAAATGACGGCCTGAAAATCAATATCACGCCTTCTTCATCATCTTCATCTAAAAGGCGTGAACTAACAGCAACGATAAACGTGAATGATAGCGAGGGCAAGCCCGTCAGCGGCAACTTTTCCCTTGCCGTGATCAAAGACACAAAACGCTCTGCGTCCGGCAACATACTCACCGGGCTGCTTCTTACCTCCGACATAAACGGACACATCGCGGATCCCGGTTTTTACTTCAACGGCTGGAATACAAAGAAAGAAAAATTACTCGACTATGTGATGATGACCAATGGCTGGCGCCGGTTTAACTGGAGCACCGTTCTTCTTAACCAAAAACTTCCGGTGGCGTTCCCTGTAGAAAACGGCATCGAGATTACGGGTAAAATTACCCGTCAATTTTTTAAACTGCCGCTTAAAGACATCAAAGTTACCCTTACTATCCTGAATCAATATAATGACGTGTTCATGACCAGGTCGGGTGAAGACGGGGGTTTCGCCTTTACCGGACTCGATTACCCGGATACTGTTGGTGTAAAACTTGAAGCCGCTAAGCCAAATGGCAAAAAGAGCCTTGTCATCTATGTCGATCAGAAAGAGACGTCGAGGATTAAAGACATGAATTACGTCACCCAGCAGTTCCTCCGTAAAGCCGGACCCGAAGGAAGATATCCTGCCACCGAAGAGATTCCCGAAGAGGAGAAAGATCCTTTCGCCGAAGAGAACAACAAGATATACCGGATTCATAACGAACCGGAAAAGCAGGATGTGATCATTGTCGATGAACACATGCAACATTACCAGAACATAGCCCAGATCATCCAGGGCCGGATTCCCGGCGTACTGGTGAAAGGTAATAGCATTAATATCAGGGGCATAAACAGCTTTTATGCCAGCACCGACCCCCTGTTCCTGGTCGATGGTGTTGTGGTTGATAAAGACTTTGCTCTTTCGATGACCCCATACGATGTAGACAGGATTGAAGTGCTGAAAGGCCCGAATGCAGCTATTTACGGTTCGCGTGGGGCAAACGGAGTCATTGCAATCTATACCAAAAGAGGAAAATTCATGCTGAAGGGCGTGCTCGACTTTAAAATGCTCGGCTACCATGTGCCCCGCACATTTTATTCACCCCGGTACGATATCAAACGCAGGGATGAATCTTTCGACGATGACCGGACAACCCTTTACTGGAAGCCTTTTGTGATCACCGGCAAGGATGGCAGTGCCAGAGTGAAATTCTACACGTCGGACATAGAAGGCAACTATTCAATCGTTGTACAAGGCTTAAGCCCAAACGGAACGCCAGGATTTGCCTCGTCATCTTTCGAGGTAAAATAATGTCGGGGATATTATTTTTCAGCTTTGACCTTTTTAAAATCCCGGCGACCGATCCTGAAATCGTCACCCAGGTTTAGCAGGTATATCAGCTCCATAACATCAGAGGTTATGTTGCACAAAACAAAGGATGAATCTTTTTCCTTTGCCAGTTTATTAATCTCACGCAATACCGTAAAACCTGCCGAATCGATGAAGTTGATATTCTCAAGGTTAAAATAAACCCTGCTGCCACTTATCGACACCAGTTCCTTCAATTGCCGGCCCGCTTCTTCGGCAAAAAGAATATTAAACCTCTTCTGCTGCTGTGAATTCACTTCAAACTTACCCTGTTCTATTTTCTGTACCCTGAGCATATTTTTTGTTAGTTACAATTGGCTCTAAAATAGCAGAAATCAGCAATGTTCATGTTAAACAACAGTTATTTTTTTCACCAATCGCGTTAAAAAATGTTAATAACCGCCCGGTGCATTTACCAGGACCGGATTTCCCCGAACAAGTCAGCTACAGCCGTATACGCGTCACTACATACATTACCGGATACAGAGGCCCACTGGAAAATCTCTTTCTGCCTTTTGATATTGCCGGACAGCATAGATAAAGATCAGCTTCATCTCTGATGAAAAATTATATATTTGCCTTCCAAAATAATTAACCTGACACTCACTAACATCACAGATTAATTTTATGAGAAAAATAATGTTTTTCCTTGGTGGCCTGATCCTGGCCATCAATGTCAATGTGAAAGCCGATGAGGGTATGTGGCTGCTGAC
>DASQZK010000514.1:0-6326 GCA_035638735.1 Bacteroidales bacterium | reverse complement strand
AGGGCGGCGGTGGAAGCGATGTTGATGATGGAGCCTGAGTTCGCGTTTTTCATCATCGGCACGGCTTTCCGCGTGACATAGAAGGTGCCATTGAGGTTGACGTCGATGGTGCGTCCCCAGTCGGCCACGGCTATGTCCTCCAGCCGTGCTACGGGGCCGGCAATGCCGGCATTGTTGACCAGGATGTCGAGCGAAGAAAAGCTTTCTTCAAACCACGCAATGAATGATTTTAATTCACTTTCGACGGTCAGATCAAGGACTTTGACCAGTAGCTTAACAGAAGGGGCTTCCATTATAAGGCGGTTTTTAAGCTCATCAAGGCGTTTTTTGTTTCGGGATACCGCAATTACCGTATGATGACCTTCTTTTAAAAACCGCGCCGTTAAAGCGGCCCCGATACCACGGCTTGCACCTGTAATTAATACGGTCATATTTTAGTATTTTAGAATGATACGTTTCAGATTAACCCGCCATAATTGTAACGGCAAATTCAAGCGTCAGTATAAGGCCATTGCGCACCGGCTGCAACACGGCAGGCTGAAAAACCATGGTGAAATATATATTTTTTTTTAACACTTGGGCCAGTGAAACTGTTTATTTTTAAATTTAGCCGTATCATTGCATCAAAACTTTACTGGTAAACATGAAACACACCATCTCCATTTCCTGGTTTTACATTTTTGCCATGTTGTTCGCTCTTCTCAGCTCTCTTCCTGTGATGTCGCAGTACCAGAGCGGGGCAGAAGAGGAGAACCAGGAAAAGGCCGGCACATTCTTTATTGCACCCGATTTCGGACTGATGTTAGGAACGGTGACACGTATAGACATTTCACCTTCACTGGGGTATTACCTGACCAACCGCTTATCGGTGGCCATAGGTGGCCGGTACGAGTATCTTAGTGATTCGAGGCAATACAGCTATTACAGAAATTTCAAAACCCACATCTTTGGCACAAGGGCTTATGCCGAGCTTGATGTGATACAAAACCTGAACAATATTATTCCCCTTGGTATGAACAGCGGTATTTTCGGGCACATTGAATACGAAGGGTTGAGCCTGGAAAGAGCTTATTTCGATTATTCTTCCCCCGGGCTCAGCGGGCGGTTCTGGCACAGCACCATGCTCATCGGTGCAGGACTGCGACAGCCTGCCGGCAACCGGGTCGCGTTCAATATTTTGGTCCTGTGGGATACCGATACTACCTTAGGCACCTTGTATAATAATCCCGTCATCAGGATGGGTTTTGTCATTTATCTTTAAGCTCTATGGAACTATTCTCGTCTTATGGCATCATAATAGCCTGCTCTGTTATCATCATTCTCAGTTATATTTTCAACATTATATCAAAGAGAACCAGTATTCCAAGCGTTCTCCTCCTGATAAGCACGGGGATACTCATTAACCTGGTGTTCAAAGCACTGGATATTCAGGATTTTAATTTCATGCCCATCCTCGAGCTCCTTGGTATTGTGGGGCTTATTATGATTGTCCTTGAAGCTTCACTTGACCTGAGGCTTTCCGGAGAGAAACAGGGCCTGATCTGGCGGTCCTTCCTGATTGCATTGCTTTCCCTTATTTTTACAGCTTCCTTCATTGCGCTTATTCTCTCAGTGTACCTGAAAACCGGGCTTTTTGAAGCTCTGATCTATGCCATCCCGCTCTCTATCATCAGCAGTGCCATTGTCATTCCCAGCACATCGGGTCTTGACGAGGAGAAAAAGGAATTTATGATTTATGAGAGTACATTTTCCGACATTCTTGGTATCATGGTCTTTTATTTCCTGTTAGAAAGTGCCAGTGCCGAGAGTGTGGGAGAAATAAGCCTGCACCTGTTTGTAAATGTTTTCGGAACGGTAGCCGTTTCATTCATGGTCAGCTATATCCTGATCCTGATTTTTCAGAATATCAGGACCCAGGTAAAACTTTTCCTGCTTATAGCGGTGCTTGTTCTGCTGTATTCCCTGGCCAAGCTGATGCATCTTTCGTCATTGATGATCGTACTTGTGTTCGGGCTGGTCCTTCAGAACAGGCACATCTTCTTCGCCGGAAAGCTGAAATCACTACTTCGGGAAGACTCGCTGAAAGAGATCAGCAACAATTTCAGGATCATTACCCTGGAATCGGCTTTCATTGTCAGGACCTTCTTTTTTGTCATTTTTGGGATCACCATCACCCTGTCATCACTCTATAGTTGGAAAGTCATCCTGGTAAGCATCATTATTTTACTGGTCATATACGGTCTGCGCTATCTTATTTTCAGAATTCTTTCTGTCAAGAATTACTTCCCTGAAATATTTCTTGCCCCGCGCGGACTCATCACTATCTTGTTGTTTTACGCCATTCCGGGCGAAATAGCCAACGACCGGTTCGACCCGGGAGTCCTCCTGTTCATTATTATTGCCAGTAGTATGGCCATGACCTTCTCGCTAGTGAAAGCGCGTAAACGCCAGAATATGGAAACACCTTTTCCCGGGGTTAATGACACTGCCCGGACAGATCAGGTTTGAATTCTTCCCGCTGCAAACAATAATGCTAATGTAATGTTAGTTATACAGTAATTTATTTGAAATTTATCATCAGCATTTTTTGATAAATAGATTTAAAGACTTTATTTTGAGGAATAATTAATAAAATCATTTTTACGATGGCAATATCAGAAAACAAAGTTGTTTCAATTATTTACCAGTTAAGAAAAGATAATCAGCAGGGAGAGGTTGTAGAAGAGTTAACCAAAGACAAGCCTCTGACCTTCCTTTTCGGAAGGGGAAATCTTCTTCCTAAATTTGAAGAAAACCTCGACGGTCTGAAAGAAGGCGATGCTTTTACGTTTGGATTAAACAGTGAGGAAGCTTACGGCCCAGTCCAGGAAAATGCAATAGTTGATGTACCTATCGACGTCTTTCGTATTGAGGGAGAATTAGATGACAACCTGTTAAAACTTGGCAACACCATTCCCATGCTCGACCGGGAAGGTAACAGGCTCAACGGCACAGTTAAAGAAATAGGTGAAGAAGCTGTTAAGATGGATTTTAACCATCCCATGGCTGGTACGAATCTTTACTTCTCCGGTGAAGTGACCTGCGTAAGGGAAGCCAACAGCGATGAGCTCGAACATGGTCATGTTCACGACGGTGAAAGCTGTGAAGGTTGTGACAAAGATGATTGTCACGGCAAACACGAACACTAAGACTAATTCCCTGCGGGAGTTTACAAGAATATGAGAACCGTTCTGCCAACCATGGCCGGACGGTTTTTTTATTTCATTAGAAGCGGTTTCACCTGTTTCCATGACTGAAAGGCCAGGGTTAGGCAAATTATACCTGTCGAACCAGTTATTGACAATAACCGCCCGTGTTCCTAAGGGAAATATCAGACATGCACCGTGAAATCGTCGGCATCGTCTCCAACAGGGAATTTCTTTCTGAATTCGGTAAGTTCGCCAGGAAAAAGGTCTGCGATGGTAATGCCCGGGTAATTCGGAACCGGGCCGGCAACAACGTCTCCTCTCGGGTTAACAAGCTGGGTATCGCCCTGGTAATCAATTCCCTCACCATCATGGCCCACCCGGTTTACGCCTGCCACAAAAACCTGGTTTTCAATAGCGCGAGCTTTCAGCAGGGTATTCCAGACCTTTTGCCGCGAGGCAGGCCAGTTGGCGACATAGATCAGCATATCGACATCGCCACGGTTTCGGCTCCAGACAGGGAACCTCAGGTCGTAACAAATCAGCGGACAGATATGCCATCCACGAAGGCGGACAACAAGCCTTGTCTTACCCTGATCGTAATGCTCATGCTCGTTGCCCATCCTGAATAAATGGCGCTTGTCGTACACGTCCATAGTGCCGTCGGGGCGCATCCATAACAGGCGGTTGAAATAGGCATCATTTTCCCTGATGATAATACTGCCGGTGATTACGGCATCAAGCCTCACCGCGTTTTCATGCATCCAGTCGACAGTGGGGCCCGACATGGTTTCGGCCAGGGTATGTGAGCTCATCGAAAACCCGGTGGAAAACATCTCCGGGAGAATGACCAGATCGGCACGGTCCTTCATACTGTCGAACATTTTTTCTAAACGTGCACGGTTAGCCTGCGGATTTTCCCAGGTAAGATCGGCCTGCACCATGGCCACACTCAGTTTTTCCATCATTCATTCAGGCATTTATCAGGTACAGGACAGTCATCTATGCACCCTTGGGGTTATGGGGGTTATACGCCTGCCTCATTCATTTCTTCATAATGTTCTTCAAGAACCGCCGACATAAAAGGAACATAGTAGGTCTGGAAGAAAAGACCGGGTTTATCGGTCATCCTGCTTTCCACGGCTCTGAGAACAGTATTGATGATCTTAACCCTGGACCATACCATGTGGACGTTTTCCTTGGAAAAGTCACCTGCCACGTAGTAAAAGGGATGATTAACCGATTTTATCACGGCAGGGAAATTACAGTTAAGACCGTTTTTCATCATGATCTCTTTTCCCTTATCATTCAGGTTTAGATCGAAGGTGCTAATAACTTCATTTTCACCATGATAAACAATGGCAAACCATCCTCCAAACGCGGTTTTATCAGGAACATTGAGAGTATGGGCATATTTCTCATCGGTTACAACGTCGGGATAATCCCGGTCCATGAACTCATCATGAGGCAGCACAATAATGCGGTTCTGCCGCTCATTCAGCAGGATAAGGCCGGGGCCCCTGAAGTCCCAG
This sequence comes from Bacteroidales bacterium, assembly GCA_035638735.1. Taxonomy (GTDB): domain Bacteria; phylum Bacteroidota; class Bacteroidia; order Bacteroidales; genus DASQZK01. Next base: position 1,609 of record DASQZK010000514.1, on the reverse strand, counting down.
ATTTCACCATAATATTCCTTATAGTGATCAATCCAGTCCGGATTAATCTCCTTCCTGATCTTTGCGGCACTGAGATCGCTGAATCGTTTACCCCGCCAACCAAGGCAATGAATGTCGAGCATTTGCTCCGTATTATACCGGACGAGAGCTTCGGTTGGATCTGAGAAGAAATTATACTCCGCAACGATCAGCTTCCCGGCATTCAGCATATTCATAAGCAGAAAGTAGTCGTTCTGGTTAAAGCCCCCGTAGTACTTAGGTGCGATTTCTTTAGCCTGCCTGGTGAGACTTACGCCCTGGTTATCGAGAAAAATCACGGCACTGTACTTTTCCTGCAGGGACGGCAGATCGGCCATCCGGAAGGCGCGTATCTTCCATTCTTCAGCCGGGGCATCGGGATGATACCCGTAGTAATCTTTCTCAAACCGGTAGCGGGTGTTGTCCGTTTTGAGGATCTTGTTGTAATTAAGAACCCAGTTAAGAGCTTTGACTTCGTTGTGGGAATTCCTCGGCACGGTCTTGTTGATGATCATAATTTCCATCTTTTTGCCTTTCTGAAGAAGCCAGAAAAACCGCCCAAGGAATGGCAGGATGACAATTACGGCAACGATAATAAGTACTGGTCTGGTAGTTTTCATAATTTAGAAGGTTTTGATTAATACTCAATCCTTCTTCACCCAACATTTCAACATCAATCTAAAAGTACAAAAATTTTTAAAAAAGAAAAATTTAGTTTTAACAGGTAAAAATCTCTATTTTTAGGGACTGGTTTGCACGATTGCGGCAGCCAGCCTTTTTTTGTTCTTTATCTTCGAAACCTTTAATAATTGCACAGTTTTTGTGAATATGATTTATTCTAACCAAATCACTCCACTATGAAAAAGTACTTGATAAGACGAGTACTAACCACTAACCTAGCTTTACTTTTTTTTGCAATGCTTCATGCCCAGGATAGTCTTCCTTATGATAATCCTGCGTATGGCCCCGACAGTTCGTCGAGGATCAGATGTGCCGCTGAGCTCTCGACCATGTCGGAATACATGAAAATCAAACTTTACGATTATGCACTGCCCTCGTGGCGCAGTGTTTACAGGAACTGCCCCGGTTCAAGCAAGAATATCTACATAAACGGGGTTAAAATTTTCAGGAACAAGATAGAAAAAGCGGAAGATCCCGGTGAGAAAGCTGCCTTATTCGACACCCTGATGATGATCTATGATCACAGGATTGAGTATTTCGGAGAGGAAGGCTATGTGTTGGGGAGAAAAGGTATTGACATTATTCATTACAACGATAAGGCGTACGACAAAGCCTACGAGGCGTTTCTCAAATCAGCACAACTTATGGGAGAGGAGACCGACCTGAACGTTATCCTTGGTCTTACCCAGACGGGAGCGGTGATGATGAAAGCCGGAAAAATTGATGCCAGGACTTTCCTGGATAATTACCTCATGTCGCGTGGCTTACTTAGCAAAATGCTTAATAAAGGCGAAAGTTCATCGCGTATAACACGGGCCTCAGACATGATGGATAAGGTGGTTGGCGGAGCAGCTATCCAGGACTGTGACGTTATTGAGCAGGTCTTTTCCGACAAGGTGAACGGCAGTGA
>DASQZK010000513.1:0-2815 GCA_035638735.1 Bacteroidales bacterium | reverse complement strand
AACTCGGTCTTTAATTCATGCCGGGATAAAGTGCCGGTACGTGTATATGCTTAACCGGGTCATGTTTTTCACCGGCTCACCTGCCGAAAATTAAAAACCATACTGAAAACATTTTTCATCAATCTATTAACGCTCATTTTTGTTATATCCTCTCAAGTCAAAACGAAATACTAATGGAGCAAAAGGTCAATGGTAAAATCGCTGTCGTTGGTGCAGGTGCTATCGGAAGTGTGGTTGGAGGTCTGCTCGCCAAGGCGGGAGAGGACGTTACCCTCATAGCCCGTAAGGAACATGTTGATACCATCAACAGCGACGGGTTGTTGATAAAAGGCATTGCCAATGGTGTCAGGATTAAGGTGAAGGCAGCTGAAAAGCTCGATTTTCATCCCGATATCATACTTCTTGCTGTTAAGACCCAGGATGTTGAGGAGGCGTGCCGTCAAATCGAAGCATATATTGGTCAGGCTGTTGTGGTGACCCTGCAGAATGGTGTGAGAAGTGATGGTATCGTGGCCGGTTACATGCCTGTGGAGAATATCATTAGCGGCATGGTCATGTTCAATGCCCAGTATCTTCAACCCGGCCAGGTCACATATTCACATGCCGGTAAGATTGTAATCGGGGATCCCTATGTCGGGAACCACGAAAGGCTGGCCAATATAGCATCTTTATTGAGCAAAGCCGTTAAAACAAAGGTTACAGATAATATCAGCGGTGTGCATTGGTCCAAGCTGCTGGTGAACAACCTGAGCAACGGCGTGGAAGCTATGACGGGTATGTCAATAGCTGAATGTATGAACGACAGGGTTCTTAAGAAGATCAGTGCGCTTACACTCAGGGAGGGCTATAAGGTCATTCGAAAAGCAGGTTACCATCCTGCCGGACTTCCCGGTGCTCCATTGTTGCTCCTCAGGTTTATTGTTTATTCTCCCTTGTCAGTCGCAGAGTGGGCCCTGAGACAATCAATGAAGAATCTCAGGACACTCAGCTCAACCCTTCAAAGTATTCGTCGTGGCAAGCCGACAGAAATCGATTACCTGAACGGTGAAATCGTGCAACTCGGTATAAAGACTGGAATGGAGACGCCCGCGAACAAGCTGGTCACCAATATGGTGAAGGACGTGGAAAAGACCGGAAAATTCGCATCCATCGCTGAAATTTACAGCCAGGCACAAGAACGTGTATGACGTACAAGTGTCAATCACATTGACCTTGATTTTCTCCAGCGCGTTCCTGCAGTAAGTGAAATGACTGTATGTTTAAAGAATACCATTCATGTCATTCTTTTAATAAATTTACATATCTTTGTATCCATATAACTATATAAATAAGTATAATGGAATTCAAGGAACTGGAAATTAAAGAGGAAGGTAGTTGGTTCAGGCGTAAACTTAAAAAACAACATACCAGGAAAACACTGATTTATATAGCTGTGGGAGCAGTTGTCGGTTTCGTGTTCTTTTACCTGACAGAAGGTAGGCACATGGTTGACATGGCGTTTGGTGATATTCTCAAAAGCATGCTCATTGGCGGCTTCTTCGGATTTTTTATTACCAACAGTCCGTGTGCAAAGGGCAAGTGCTGATATGCCATTATAACATTTTGAAAATCAAACAAAATCGTTGAAGCATTTGTATAACTAAAGATTTAGTTTTATTTTTAACTAAACCTTTAGTTATACAGCCATGAATACATCAACGAGGAATTATGGAAAGCTCTTTCTGGCTTGGGTACGGACTTCTATGGCAGAAACACTCCCGGTAAATGAAAAGTCCTGTTCCTTCAATCTGAAAATAATTTTCATTTTAATCGTATCTCTGACCTTATCTTTTAGCGTATCAAAGGGTCAGGACATTGATTCGGTGGCGATATACATGCAAAACTATCAATACGGTCAGGCTCTTGATTGTATTAATGGTCTGAGTGTGGAATCACAATCTCATTCATTTACAGTTGTGAAAGCAAAGGCTTTAAAAGGGCTGAACCGGTTTGGGGAAGCTATTCCTTTCTTTGAGCAACTGTTAAAAGAAGACAATAAAAACCTGTCTGTAATTATTAGTCTGGCAGATTGTTATATGTCCGTAGCAGATTGTGCCGATGCGAGGTTATATTATCATCAGGCCCTTACATTGAATCCGGAGAACGGATATCTTTTTCAACAAATGGCCGACGCCTATTACATGGACGAAGACTTCAGCGCTGCTGTTCACTGGTATAAAAAAGCATTACAATCCGATTCATCATATTATCTCTCAAAGCAACTTGCCAGATCTTATGAAAAACTGGATGTGCAGGATACAGCCATATTTTTTTACCAAAGGGCTGTTGAACTAAATCCGCGCGATTTTCATTCATCGTACCGGCTTTCTGACCTGCTCAGACAAGCTAATGATCTTGAATCAGCTATAGACGTTGCCGAATCCTATCTTCAGATTGATTCTGTTAAATTAAAGATGGTCAAGTATAATGCTTATCTGCATTACCTTCAGAAAGATTATCCTGGAGCCCTGGAGGGATTCCGGAAATGTCTTGTATTGGGTGATGAATCTGAATTTACTCATAAATTTCTCGGTTACAGTTATTTCAGGACCGGAGAATATGATGTGGCTATGATTCATCTTGAGAAGGCTTTTCGTACGGATACCGCCAATGTGAATCTATGTTATGTCCTCGGACTTTCCAGCGATTATTCAGAACATGAAAAAAAAGCCATAACGTACCTTCGCAAGACCCTGGACCTTACTATACCTCCTCCTGATTTTCTTTCGCAGGTATACCAGGATTTGGCAGCGGCCTGCACAGATAACGGGGACAA
>DASQZK010000512.1:0-2036 GCA_035638735.1 Bacteroidales bacterium | reverse complement strand
ACATGGCGGTAGAGGAGCTCTCGGCCCAACTGTCTGCTTTGTCGGTCAGCTGCCTCCACGTTCCGTCAGCGCTCTGGTACCGGGAAAAACCGGTGATCTGTTCCCTGAGAGTCTTCAGCACCGACGTCCTGTCGGGGTCTTCGGCCGGGAGTACGTCGAGAAGATGGCATTTGGCCATAGCTGCCCAACCATTAGCGCGGCCCCAGAAAGCGACACCGAAGGTCTCTTCTTCTAAATACCAGGTATGATAGTAGAGGCCGCGGAAGGGTTCAAACAATCTCTTATGGAAATTAAGAACCTGCCTGGCTGCTTCACGCAAATATTCGTCATTCCCCGAATAGCTGTACATACCCGCCAGGAAAGGAACGCTCATGTACAGATCATCGGCCCACAGGGTCGTTTTCCCAAACCGGCACCTGGCAAAAGTCCCGTCGGCCAGGCGTTCCTGCTTATTCATGATATAGTCAGCCGTTTGTTCTATGCGCTGTTGCCAGTTCTCATTGTTGTTTCCGGGAAGCGTCTCCAGCAGGGCCGCCCCCATGGCACCGCAGTCGTCGAGCCGGTCCATCCTGAAATACTGGTGGAACGGTGCATCAGGAATGCGCTTTTCAAAACGTTTCTTAAAGAAATCCAGGTGTTTGAAAATGAAGGTGAAGTTCTGCGCACCGTATGTAACATATTCCTCGTGGTGCAGTTCTTCGCCCAGCCTCTTCATGCCGATATAAATGACACCGTTCCAGTATTTCCAGTCGCAATAAGGGTCGGCCAGTGTAATATTTTCGTCGGCCGTAAGGCCAGACAAATTAACAAGAAGGCTACCGCTTTTCGCCTCGACGAAAGACCGTTTAGTATGGTGAAGAATATTGCCCGCTATGCGACGTACAACACGTTCAACCTCATCACGCGAGGGAGGAAATCCGATGGTCTCACCGGTATTAACGTATGGTGGTACAGCGTTTTCTTTGGCAGTCATGGGAAGGATATTTTTGACATTATCATTCCGCCAAATTAGATAATGAGAACCTTCCCGGCAGGTAAATACGTATCATTTATCGTGAAAATCTGACTGCCTGTCCGGATATCACGGTTTTTCACTCTTCCGGTCTTCGGGGAGAAAGACACGTGTTACAGGAAGCTTATCGGGGTGATTCGTTTGCATGTATTCAATAAGCTTTTCCCTGATATAAACCCGGAGATCCCATGCTGTGGGAGAATCGACGGCGCTCATCAGCATCCGGATCTCCATGGTGCGTTCCGTACTGTTTGTAATCTGGATATTGCCGACATTACCATCCCAGTATTCCGATGCTTTGAGAAGCCTTTCAAATTCCTTCCTTAGTTCGTCAACAGGCATGGTATAGTCTGTATACAGGAATACGGTACCGAGGATTTCGGCCGAAGTACGGGTCCAGTTCTGGAAGGGTTTCTGGATGAAATAGGTCGTAGGCACTACCAGCCGTCTCTTATCCCAGATCCGCACCACAACATAGGTAAGGGTAATCTCCTCAATCCAGCCCCACTCGCCTTCCACGATAACCACGTCTTCGATCCTGATAGGCTGGGTAATGGCAATCTGGAAACCTGCCAGAATGGTCCCGATCATCTGCTGGGCAGCCAGTCCGAGGATGATTCCTGCCACGCCGGCCGAAGCAAACAGGCTGAACCCGATCTTCCGTATAGAATCAAAGGTCATCAGCGCAATCGCAATGGCCATGAAAATGATAATAAAAATGATGATGCGCTCCAGTATTCTGAATTGTGTATATACTTTTCGAGCCCGAAGGTTGTCTTTTGTAGACATGTCATACCTGTTGAGCAGTAACAACCGTATGATCTGGATAAAATTGACCGAGATCCAGGCTACGGTAGCAATAATCAGAATTGTAAGAACACTCTGGGCTGTAGTAATAAAATCTTTTGAGGAGAAGATGAGCTTTATGTTCAGTTTAAGGGCGACAAGCAACATCAGGGCGGTTACCGGTAATACAGCCTTCCTAAGGATGCGTCCGCTCCGATCAATACCCGGACTGTCCTTG
>DASQZK010000511.1:0-7602 GCA_035638735.1 Bacteroidales bacterium | reverse complement strand
TTCAGAATTTGCACTGAGCCAGTACGCACCCTGGTTATCATTTGCCATGGGGCAGAATTGATAGTAAGCCTTCTCATTGGATAATCCGAAAGCTTTTACTGCTTCGTACATACCATGGCTGACTTTGATGACTGCTTTCCGCTGGACTTCAATATCGCCGGATGACTGGATTTCTTCCAGCCCCGGTTTTATCGTTCCCAGGTAATCCATCCAGTTCATATGCTGAGCGCCTTTGAGCAATTCCATATCAACGTTTTTAAGGGTTGAAGAAACCTTACCTGCTTCCTTTTTTACTTTAGACGGATCGGATGCCACGAAGGCATCTTTCATTGCCAGGTATTTATTGTAAACAGCAGTGAGCTGGTTCATGAAAGCAAGATTTACTTTCTGGATTTCAGCCTGTTCCTGTTTGAGAGGTTCTGTTGCCACGGCAGATTGTCCGGTCTGGTTCCCCATATTCATTTGACCATGGTTATGCCCGGCGGAGGCTTTTGTGCCTTCCGGGTTCATCATGCTGACCTTACCAGAGAGCTGGGCCGAGGCATCGATACTGAAGACACCGTTTACGGCGATTTCTTCACCTTCCTTTAGTCCGCTTTCCACAACATAATTATCACCTGTTTCGGGGCCGATGGTGATCTCCCGGTATTCGAACCTTGGCTCTTCGGTATTCGGAATTTTCACATACACCACCGACCGTTTGCCTGTCCACAGCAGGGCTGTTTTGGGAATAAGCAGCTGTTCACCTTTCCCGGCGATAGATGAATGGACCATACCATCGGCGAACATTTCCGGTTTGAGCTCATCATTGGGATTGTTCACTGCTACACGCACGTTGGCGATCCGTGTTTGGGGATTGAGTACCGGGTCGATAAAGGATATCTTGCCCTTGAACTCTTTCCCGGGCATTGAATGCACGGTAAACGTAACCGGATCGTTCACGTTTAACCACGGCAGGTCTGTTTCGTAGGCTTCAAACATTATCCAGACACGGCTAAGGTCGACTACCCTGAACAGGGCGGAACCTTCTTTAACGTAATCGCCGACGGCTACATGGCGCATGGTGACCGTTCCCGAGATTGGAGAGAGGACGTCGAAATAGGTTTGTGGCTCACCGCTCTGCTCAATCTTGCTGATTTGCTTGTCGGTAATATCCCATACCAGGAGTTTATTCCGGGCGGCCTGGTACAGCGCCGGATTTGATTCCCTGGTTTTCCATGCTTCGATCAGTTCTTTTTGGGCGCTGACCAACCTGGGCGAATAGATCACAGCCAGGCGTTCACCTTTACGCACCTTCTGCCCGGTAAAATTTACGAACAACTTCTCGATACGACCGCCGAAGCGTGCTGTCAGCTCGGAGATATTCCGCTCGTCGGGTTTAACTTTTCCAAGCAACTGTAAGGCTTTTTGCGGGTAAGCGCGTTTAACTTCGGTTGTGGTGATATCGGCCAGTTTCATAGCTTCTTCACTCATGGGAATGCCGGCAGAAAACGAGGCTTCACTTTTATCCAGATTTTCCAGCGGGATAAGATCCATGCCGCAGATAGGGCATTTTCCGGGGTGATCGAGTCTCACTTGCGGGTGCATTGAGCAGGTCCAAATCTGTGACTCATTTTCATGCTCATGAGTAGCCTGTCCGTTGGTTTCGCCAGTGGTCTTGTTTTCTCCATTGTGGAAAAAGACAAATCCCAGCATAAGTCCGGCTACCACGGCAATAGCTATGTTCCGGAGGTTCTTCTTGTTTATATTGATATTTGTTTTCATGTTGTTACCGATTATTTACCAGTTAGATAAGTTACAAATGCAGCCGCGGCATTCCTGTCGGCGGCGGCTTTATCGAGTTCCAGGGCATATTTGAGGACCCTGCGTTCCATGCGGAGGACTTCCTCGAAGTTTTTTCCTCCTGTACTGTAGTCTGAATAAAGGATTCGCAACGACCGTTTTGCCAGTTCCAGTTGTTCGGTGTACAGGCTGATACGGCGTTCGGCATCTCTGTAATCGCGTTTTGTTTTCGCGAAAATGGTATTCAGGGTATTCTGTTTGTCCTGTTTCTTGAACCCGGCGGATTCACGATGGTACTGAGCTTCCCTTACCATTGCTTCGTACTTCTTCCTGTAAAGCGGGATTTTAATGCCCACTGTAGGAAAGGCGAATGCATCTTTTCCCGCATCGTTACCTGCCATGGCACTATTGGTTTGCCCGATAATGACATATTCGAAGCCTATGGTGAAAGAAGGTTTCCCGGCTTTCCGGGCAGCCAGTTCCTGTTTATCCCAGGCATTGATAAGATTATCGAGTTGTTTCAGCTGGTGGTTTTGTACAGAAATGCTGTCCCATAAAGCTGAAGTTGTCATATCGAGACTATCAGTGGCGAGAGTATCGGGAGCCTCGACAGGTGATTCAGCAGGGGTATTTAAAAGGTTATTGAACATGACTGTCAATGTCCTTTCATTGTCACGGAGAAGGGCTAGCTGGTTCTCCATATCGCCGATTTCCATTTGTAACCTGAGTTCATCGACCGATGAGGTTAAACCGGCTGCTATTTTGGCCAGGGCTACCTGCCGGTACGAGTTAAGGATTTCAAGGTTTTCCTTTGTTCTTTGAATGGCTTTATTCGCCATGTAGATGTTGTACCATGTAGACCTTACGTCGTAAAACAGTTTTGATTTTGCCTGTTCGAAGCTTTCCAGTTTGGCGGCAGCCATGGATGAGGCTGCATCTTTCCTGGCATTAAGTGTGCCGAACCATGGAAATGACTGGCTGGCGCTTATACGACCCTGTTGGGGGCCTAGTCTTGTTTCCACGGGCATAACCATATAGCCGAACATGACCTGGGGGTCGGGCAGGGCGCCTACCTGCGGCACTTTCTGGAGTGCTGCCTGGTAGTCGCTGAATTTGGCTTTCAGCCCGGGATTGTTTTGCGCTGCCGTCACCAGATAGGTGTTTAACTGCTTATCCTGTGCCATACCGGTAGTAATGCCGGCGAGGAATAGCAACAGGTATATTATGATGTACTTTTTCATTGTTCTTCGATTTCAGTTGAATTCAATTTATTTCTTTTCACCTTTCCTTCCTGCCACATGCTGTAGAGGACAGGCACCACGAACATGGTCATTACCTGGATGAGCATACCGCCAAAACTGGGGATGGCCATCGGGACCATGATGTCGGAACCTTTACCTGTAGAACTCAGCACGGGGATAAGGGCGATGATGGCAACCGCAGCAGTCATCATGGCCGGTCGCACCCTCTGGCTGCCGGCTTGCAGCACAGCATCACGGACCTGCTGGACGGTTCGTGGTTTCTCGCGTTCGAAGACCTGTGTCAGGTAGGTTCCCATAATCACACCGTCGTCGGTAGCAATGCCGAACAAGGCAATGAAGCCGACCCACACCGCCACGCTGAGGTTGATGGTGTGCATCTGGAAGAGATCACGCATATTGATGCCGCCCACGGCGAAGTTCATGAACCAGCCCTGACCGTAAAGCCACAGCATGATAAATCCACCGGCGAAGGCCACGAAAATGCCGGAGAAGACCATGGCCGAGGTGGTTACCGACTTGAACTGGAAATACAGAATAAGGAATATGAGTAGGAGTGAGACGGGGACGACAAGAGACAGCCTCTTTGTTGCCCTTACCTGGTTTTCATAGTTACCGGTGAATTTATAGCTGACGCCTGCCGGGACCACGAAGTCACCCGAGGCAATTTTCGCATCAAGGAATTTTTGTGCCTCATTTACCACGTCCACTTCGGCCTTGCCTTCTTTCTTATCGAAAATGACGTAACCGACAAGGAAGGTGTTTTCACTCTTAATCATCTGCGGACCACGGGTGTAGGTGATGTCGGCCAATTCACCCAGGGGGATCTGTGCTCCTGAACTGGTTGGTATCAGTACCTGTTTAAGGTCTTCCGGGTTATCGCGGTATTCGCGGGCGTAACGCACGCGTACCGGGAAACGTTCACGTCCTTCTACCGTTGTGGTTAGCTGCATACCGCCCACAGCACCACTTATGTATGACTGAAGATCGCTGATGGTGAGCCCGTACCGGGATATCTTACGCCTGTCGATTTTTATCTCGAGGTAAGGTTTGCCCACTACCCTGTCGGCAAATACAGATGAGGGGGCGATAGATGGCACCTGCTTGAGGTAATTCTCCAGTTCAAAGCCCACCTTCTCAATGGTCTCGAGATTGGGTCCATAAACCTTAATCCCCATGGGAGCCCGCATGCCGGTCTGCAACATCACTAATCGTGTTTGTATAGGTTGCAGTTTTGGAGCGGAGGTCAACCCGGGGTAGCTGGAAGCACCCACGATCTCGTTCCAGATGTCGTTCGGCTTCCTGATATTTTTTTGCCACTGACGGAAGTATTCACCTTTCTTGTCGGGAATGAGTTCTTCTTCTGAAATCGTCCTGTAATCATCTTTGGACGGGTTGTAGGTGCTGCTGTCTTTGAGTATGAAGGCATCATCCTTATTAACCTTGAACCGCAGTCGGTTACCGTCTTCGTCGAGAATATATTCAGGTTTATAGTTGATGATATTCTCGAACATGGAGATAGGAGCGGGGTCGAGGGCTGAATTGACACGGCCCCATTTGCCGACTACGCTCTCCACCTCGGGAATGGCATTGACTCTTTTGTCGACCGACCTGATAACTTCGGTGTTTTCGGCAATCCCTGAGTGTGGCATGGTAGTAGGCATCAGGAGGAATGATCCTTCATCAAGTGCCGGCATGAACTCCTTTCCCACGCCCGGGAAAGCACGGTCGAGGGCGGCATATACTCTTGTGCTTTTTACCGGTTGAGGCAGAAAGCCAAACACCCGGTGTGAGCCCTGCCATATCATGATACCGGTAAAGACCACTACAAAAGGAATGCTCAGGAACAACCATTTATGCGCCAGGCACCATTTTAATATGTACTGGTAATAATGAACAATAGTCATTAGGACTCCCAGCACTACACCGATGACGGCTACCACGAACAGCAGGTTTCCTGTAAGGCTGTTTTGTGCGCCCAGCGGCATCCACTCGGTGGTCAGGAAATACAGGATAACCAGCAGGGTGATGGCTACATTGATATATTGTGGGAATTTTTTTCTTGTTTCGGGCCAACGGTGAGCCAGCAGGTTGTTCACTCCGAAAGCGACAAGTGCCAGGGCCAGCCAGGAATGGAAGGCAAAGGTGAACACGATGCCGAGGCCTATGAGTACACCATTCCAAATCCTTCTTATCCTTTTTTTGTCGAAACGCAGGGAAAAGATCAGGTTAGCCATGGCCGGGATAATCACGATACCGATTACCAGCGATGAAAGAAGGGCAAAGGTTTTGGTGAAGGCCAGGGGCTTGAACAATTTACCTTCGGCAGCCTGCATGGCAAATACCGGCAGGAAGCTGATGATGGTCGTGGCCAGGGCTGTCATGATGGCTGAAGCCACTTCGGTAGTGGACTCATAGATCACATGGGTGAGCTTCTTGCCGTGAACACCTTTGTTAGCCGGCATTTCCAGGTGCCTGACAATGTTTTCGGTGAAGACGATTCCCACATCAACCATGACACCGATGGCGATGGCGATACCTGATAATGCGACGATATTTGCGTCAACACCGAACTGGCGCATGACGATAAAGGTCATTAGCACACCAATAGGCAGAAGGCTTGAGATCAGGATGGAGGCACCCAGGTTCATCACCAGCATGATAACGACGATGATGCTGATGAGGATCTCGTGCGTCAGCGCTGATTCGAGTGTTCCCAGGGTTTCTTTGATAAGTCCGGTACGGTCGTAGAAAGGCACGATGGTAACCTTTGAAACAGTGCCGTCATCGAGGGTTTTCGACGGTAGGCCCGGTGAAATTTCCTTTATCTTATCCTTGACGTTAGTTATAGTGGCCATGGGATTTGAGCCATAACGGGCCACCACCACGCCACCAACGGCTTCGGCTCCGCCTTTATCAAGTCCGCCGCGGCGCGTGGCCGGTCCAAAGTTCACTTTTGCCACATCTTTGATCCGTATTGGGACATTATCATGGACGGTAATTACACTTTCCTCTATGTCATCAAGGCTTTTAACATACCCAAGTGCCCTGATCATGTATTCAGCCTTATTGTATTCGATGGTCCTGGCGCCAATATCCAGGTTGCTGTTTTTGACGGCCTTCATCACCTGGGCTACGTTGACAGCGTTAGCTTTCATGGCATCGGGGTCGATATCGATCTGGTATTCCTTTACAAAGCCGCCAATGGAAGCCACTTCGGAAACGCCTTTGGAAGAGGATAGGCCGTACTTCACATAAAAATCCTGTATGGTCCGTAGTTGTTGCGGATCCCAACCTCCGGCAGGATTTCCGTTCTTGTCACGGCCTTCAAGGGTGTACCAGTAAATCTGGCCCAGGGCTGTGGCATCAGGTCCGAGTGCTGGTGTCACATCACTGGGAAGCGTACCAGCGGGAAGTGAATTGAGTTTCTCCAGTATCCTGGTACGGCTCCAGTAAAATTCAACATTATCTTCGAAAATAATATAGATGCTCGACAGACCGAAGATCGAACTGCTTCGGATAGTCTTAACACCGGGGATACCCAGCAGGGCCGTGGTTAGCGGATAGGTGACCTGGTCCTCGATATCCTGGGGTGAACGGCCGGACCATTCGGTGTAAACGATCTGCTGGTTTTCACCTATATCGGGAATGGCGTCAACCGGTACAGGATCGCGCGGGATAATGCCTGTTTTCCAGTTGAAAGGCGCGGTGGCAATGCCCCAACCGATAAATGTTAAGAGGGCTATGGCTGTTACAAGCTTGTTCTCCAGGAAGAACTTAATGATTTTATTTAACATGAGAATGAGTTCCGTTTAATGTCTTTTATGGTTTCTATGGAGTGCATCTGTGTCATAAAGAACCGAAGATCCGGAAACTATTTGTTTACCAGGGAACGGTGACATGATACACCTCTTCCTACCGGTTATCTGTACCGGAGAAAGCAGTATAAACGGAAATAAATCAACAACGGAATGACTGTGTGATTACCGGATCGGGTGGCGGAGCATGTAAAAGTGGCATATAATTGCCTTTCATGCCAGGATGTTCCGGTAAAACAAGGGGGGTGAAATGAAACAGTTCGGTTGAATAGCCGAAAATGTCGAATGAAGGCGTCTCGTGTGCCTGGTTTGGAGTAACCGAAACCAGGTAGTCGCCTGTCAGCTTGTAAGTGATAGTATGGTTTTCGCACTGACCGCACATATCACCACTACAGCAGTGATGACCCGTTCCGGTCAACCCGATCTCCTGCATCGTCCCGCCACAGTAGTGAGCGCTCAATGTTACGCCAACGGTAGACGTCAGAAAGAAAAAGGATAGGATAATATGGGATATTTGTTTAACCATACGTGTCATTAACTCTGCAAATATAGAAATTATTGTCAGAACTGCTTTTATAGAATTAACCGGAATGTTTATATAATTTTCCTTTTGACGGGCTGGGGAGGGTATGGGGCGGGGCGCATTATGGGTAAAGATTAAGGGCGTATTATGGGGTAAAGATTAAGGGCGCACGGCCGTGCGCCCCCACGGATCAAATGCTGTCGAGGGATACGCGGCCGAT
>DASQZK010000510.1:0-2727 GCA_035638735.1 Bacteroidales bacterium | reverse complement strand
TGGCTTGCTTACCGATGCAATGGTATAGGGAACATCGATACTGAAATCCGTGCTCGTGGCCCGATCGGTCCTGGCAGTGCCGACAAACGATGCTTCAGGCAATTGGGCAGGTGCCGTAATATTCAGCTTGTCCATTTCCACATCTTTTTCCTCAAGTTCATTGGCTGCTTTTCTGGCACTACGGGCATAAGGCCCGCCATTGGCTGCCGTATTCCCGGACCTGAAATCGACATACCAGGGATATAGTACCGGAACATTACCTGACCTGTCGGGCGTGGCATTGGAGAAATGGAGAAGAACATGTGTCCATTCAACACCTGTTTGCTGGTAAACATTCGCTTTATAGACCAGCCGGACCGGTTCTTCCGGGTTATCCACCCTGATGTCGTACGACGGATACCATCCGGCGTTGGACACCATGTAATTGATCTCAAATTTTGCTTCTGCGGAAGCATTGGCTTTCACCACGATTTTTATCACACCGGCAGGCAGCTCCTGTGCAGATTGCAACTGGTTGATCTCCATCTGGATATTCTTTTGTTTCTCTTTCAGACTGTCGAGTGATCTGGATGTCCTGAGAAGGCCTTCCCGTACCTGTTGCATATTAGATGAATAAAAATCATACAAGGTTCTGAAATTACCTGCATCAAGGCTCTGATCTTTTCCTGTTACAACCTTGTTTGCCAGCAGGAATGATTCTTTCTCTTTGAGGAGACCTGTCATCATTACCTGGTCCCCGATGTTCATTTGAACGTTTTGGAGCTGCTTCCTGAGAGCCGTCAGCCGTTCCGGTTCCGTGAGGTTGGCAATGTAGTTTTTTTCACTGCTGACGGAGAGAATGGTAATATTCCCCCGGCCCTTCACCTGGACGCTTTGTTCATTGATATAAGGTGATAACCCGGAAATGACCAGGGTTGACTCCCCTTTTGAAAGCGTGATGCCTGCTTTGCGGCTGATATGGGCGCCGTTGGGGTAAACGGTGACGTGAGAGATCTCCGAAGGTAAGGTCTTCTGGTTATCTGCCGCTACACTGTTGGTTGTGATTGTACATGCCAGACCAAGCATGACAAGGGGCAGTATGTTCACTAGGTTTTTCACAGGAAATGGATTTTAGTGTTACACGTATCAATAGTAAGCATCGGGGCGAAGAAGCATTACGGTCTTCTGTGCCTTTCGAATGCCTGTCGGGATAGTTGACAGAACAAATTTTGTGCCCGATTAGCGGACCGGATCTTCACCGTATTTCAAAAGACGGATGTCTTCACCGTCAAAAACGGCGTAGGTGAAGTTTACAAACCAGTCGCCCAGATATATGACCCGGGAGGATTCGTTGAGTTTCCAGTCGATTGGAATATGCCGGTGGCCGTAAATAAAAAAGTCGAAATGTTCTTCCGAAAGCATGGTTTTTGAATGCTGGATGAGATGTTCTTTCTCTTCACCAAGAAAACTGACGAAGTTACCTTTTGAGAAACGGCTGTGTTTAGACCACCGGTGGGCAAATCCCGTTGCACTGTTGGGATGGATCCGTGCAAACATCCACTGCAGGAATCTGCTGG
The DNA here is from genome assembly GCA_035638735.1 of Bacteroidales bacterium. Taxonomy (GTDB): domain Bacteria; phylum Bacteroidota; class Bacteroidia; order Bacteroidales; genus DASQZK01. Next base: position 1,171 of record DASQZK010000510.1, on the reverse strand, counting down.
TGAAGATACCCTTCAGTAATTTATACGACCATTCGCTTGGTCCCAGACCATCGCCATGAGCCAGGTAGAATTTTTTACCGTTAAATGTGCGGTGCTGTGGTTGTCGGTATACGGTAACGCCCAGTTCCGACGGCAGATAATCGAAGGCCCATACGTCGTGGTTGCCGGTAAAGAAATACACCGGGATACCGCTGTCGGTGATCTCGGCAAGTTTTCCAAGGAACCTGACGAACCCCCTGGGAACCACTTTCTTGTATTCGAACCAGTAATCAAAAATGTCGCCCATAAGGTAAATGGCTTGGGCATCACCGCTGATTTCATCGAGCCATTTAACCAGGAGCTTTTCCCTTTCGAGGCTTTTCTGATGAGGCGGAAGGCCGAGGTGTGCATCAGAAACAAAATAGATCTTTTTACCCTTTTCCAGTTTCTCAGACATTATTTGAGCATATTATCGAGCCATTTCTGAAGTTCCCTGCCGTAAATGTCTCGGGCAACAACTTCACCCTTGCTGTTGAGGAGAAAAGTAGCCGGAAGTTTTTTGACGTTGTAAATTGCTGTGGCCCTGGAATTGGGAAATGTAAGTTCAGAGACGTTAATCCACGGCAGCTCATCGTATCTGACGGCCTGGCGCCATTGCGTTTTGTCATTATCGAGAGAAACAGCGTAGATCTCGAAACCTTTGTCCTTATTGTTGTGATATATTTTTTTCAGCGACAGGTTCTCTTCCCGGGAAGCCCTTGATGATGATGCCCAGAAATATAATAGTACGGTCTTTCCTTTCAGCGATGAAAGGGCGATGGTGTCACCTTTCAGGTTGGGTATCCTAAGATCGGGAAGCCCGTAACTGGCATTATTTAATTTCTTCTGAAGTTCGACGGCAGAGTAGAATTTCTGTTCTGTTGTGCGGGCATCGTCAACGAACGAATCGACCAGTTTTACGTCGGGGTATTTGTCCGAGAGAGAGTCGGCCACTATTTTCATGTACTGGATATCGCGTGATTCTCCCAGAACGTACTGGCCTGGGTTAATGGTTTGATATACAGCGTATATGCTAGCGAGGTTATTGAGGTGTTCAATAATAAACTGGATGGTGAAGTTACGCTGCTCCCTGATGATGGCCTTACGCTGGTTGATATAGTCACTGGCCTGATCCTGGGTAACATTGGAAAGT
>DASQZK010000509.1:0-2835 GCA_035638735.1 Bacteroidales bacterium | reverse complement strand
ATATTCTTCGAAACTACCCTCGTCGAGAAGGATATCTATCCTTTCACGGGCAGTATATTTGCCTTTACTGTGCTGGGTTTCAATCCGTTTTTCACCACCACCGGTTTTGGCCTTTTCACGTAACTCGATCAGTTCTCTGATTTTATCCTGGATAGACATAGACGTAAAAATTTATATTTTAACAGTGTGTGTACACGTACTTAATAAGTGCTAATTCAACCAACAAATCATCCGTTGTCAGCCATGCAAATCACGTGTTTGCGGCCACCTCTATTTCACCGTGCGCTCCTCGTCCCTAAGCCGCGAAAATCCTCTGCCGGAGAAGAACAGGAAGCGGCTTTCAGGCTTTATTCACCGCAAAATTCAGTTAACACACCAAAGGTAGACTTCGGATGCAGAAACCCGATATTCAGACCCTCGGCACCTTTACGGGGTTCTTTGTCAATAAGCCGAACACCATTATTTTCGGCATCCTTCAGAGCTTCTTCAACATCGGGCATGGCAAAAGCAAGATGATGTATGCCGGGACCCTTCTTCTCAATAAATTTTCCTATGGGTCCATCGGGATCGGTCGACTCAAGAAGTTCAAGTTTAGTGTCTCCAACTTTGAAAAATGCCGTTTTCACTTTCTGGTCGGCAACCTCTTCAATGGCATAACACACCAGGCCAAGCACGTCCTGGTAATATCTCACAGCTTCGTCCAGATTTTCAACAGCAATACCAATATGTTCAATGTGCGTCGGTTTCATAATCATTTTCTCCTCGTTTGTTTTTCAAATAACAAAAGTAATGCTTCTTATTTAAGCTGAAGTATGATATATGTCAATAGGGAGGCGGAGTTTTCATTGTTTTTAAACATAGGGGAAGGCATACCGAAGGAGAAGGGTCAAAAAAAGTGTGTAAAATGTACACATATATGGTTACATTTTACACGTAGAATCGATCCATAAACCGGGGCAATACGAACATATTTATTGGACAGATGAAAGAATTATACGAATTGGCAGAGTTTAGGGATTATAATTTTCATCGTATCTGCGTGGGATCGATAAGGGCATCGTAGATGGTTTGCTGGATGCGTGTTCTGATATCTTTCTGTACCAGCAGGGTATTGTACTGGTTAGGGTTGATGCGGTTGGAGAGAAAAATATAAACGATATCGGTCCGTGGATCGGCCCAGGCCATTGTTCCTGTAAAGCCGGTATGTCCAAAACTCTCGGGGGAGGCGCTTTTACATGTGGGACCTATTTTATCCTCTTCAGGTTCGGGTTTGTCGAAGCCTAGTCCGCGCCGGTTTCCATTATCGCTGTATACCCTGGCTGAAAAACGGTGGATGACGGTGTCGCTTAAAAAACGGCGTCCCCCGTAGGTTCCCCCGTTTAAATACATCTGCATTATCTTGGCAAGATCGTTGGCATCGGAAAACAAACCGGCATGACCTCCTATTCCGCCCAGCATGGCAGCTCCCGGGTCGTGAACATAGCCCTGCAGGAGCTGGCGCCGGAACATGATATCATTTTCCGTGGGAGCGATCCTGTTGGCAGGAAAGCGGTTGAGTGGCAGATAGCCCAGGGTGGCCGCCCCAATCCTGGCGTAAAAATTATGGTAGACGTATGGATAAAGGGCTGTATCAGTCTCATTTTCAATGATCCTTTTGAACAGGTAATAGCCAAGGTCACTGTAGCGGTATTCCTTATCGAGGAGCTCCGATTTAAAAATGTCGTTATAGATCGTATCGATATAATCATTGCGGAGGTAGAGGCCTCGTGCCACTTTGATGGGGTATTCCAGGCTAAAGGTATCGGCATACACACTGTCGACATACTGAATATTGCGGTTCGCATAGGCATGAGGTCCCATTTTATAGGGGTATTCATACGAAAACCTGGTACTAAACAGCAGCTCGCTGGTATCCATGGGCTCCAGGGTGCTGAGGTAAAAGGGGATCCAGGCGACCAGGCCCGACTGGTGAGTAAGCACGTCTTTAATGACCAGGTCTTTTTTATTGCAGCTATCGGGCATAGCCATGTAGTCACCGAGGGTTTTATCGACATCGAATTTCCCCTGGTCTGAGAGTCTCATCAGCGAGGGCAGTGTGGCAAATATCTTGGTAAGAGAGGCCAGGTCGTACAGGTCGTTGTTTTCAACCTTATGTTCATTACGGTAGGTAAAGCTTCCGTATGATTTACTGAACACTATTTCTCCGTGACGTCCCACCACTACCTGGCATCCGGGGGTAGCCTTAATGGAAATAGCTTCTTCTGCAATAGTATCGATACGCATCAGCGTTTTGGAGTCAAGACCCGTTTCTTCGGGAATGCCATAAGAAAGGCGCTGAATAGCCGGACTGACCACGCCGGTCCCGGAACCGAATCCGGGTCCGCAGCTAACCGGCAAGGTTCCCGACATTTCGGATGCTCCGAAAATCGCCTGGGCAGCCAGAGACTTTGTTTCGGGGTCGTCAGCATAAGCAACAACAACAGCATCAAATTTATCCAGCTCGTCCTTATTAAATTCATCGAGCAGATATGGATTGCCAAAGACTACCAGCATCAGGTTACCTTTAAAGTCAAGGCTGTCGATAAAACGCACTTCTGCGGGGCTAATGCCATAGCGCCGGGAAGGCCATTGAGATGTATTATGTATACTTACGATGAGCGTGTTATAGGCCGACAGTTTTTTCCTCAGGACCGATGATGTATCGGCATGGGTATTTGCAGGCAACAGAAAGGTATCAACAGCGGTATACAGCGGCAGGCTTTCGCTGAAAGCGTCGGTTTTTCCACTTCCCAGTGCCACGGAAGCAATCCGGTACGACTCCAGGTTATGGAAGGG
>DASQZK010000508.1:0-3033 GCA_035638735.1 Bacteroidales bacterium | reverse complement strand
ATAATAACATCAGCAGTGTGATTCTTTGCCGCAAGAATTCCCAGGGGGATACCAAAAATCAAGGCAATGATGGTGGCTACCATGACCAGAGTTGTTGTTTGTATTGCTTCATTCCAATATCCCATGTAATAAAGCAGAAGCAAACCTAAAACCACAAAAGTCAACAGTCCGGCACCTTTCCGCAATCCGCCCATTGTGAAGAATTTTCGCCCCGTTTTGGCGTAGTAAGCAATGCCTGCCAACACGATCAACAAAACGGGAAAAGGTACGGAAAGCAGAAAATTATTGACATTGTCTACCGTCCATGACACCCCGGTGTCGAGGGCAGCCCAGAACGACGAAAAATTCTCTTCAAGTGCATTGATACCTTTTTCTATAAATTGGCCTAAATGAATTTTTTTTTCCATTATATTTCTTTTGCCTGTTTATTTAATTCACTCACTTCATTTTTGTCAAACCTTGTAGCTTCGATGATCAGGGATGTTTGTGTGACCAGACCGATCAGCTTCCCTGTTTCCTCAGCCACCACGGCCAGGGGATACCAGTTATTGGTTATCAATGGGAGCATTTCTTCAACCGTATAATTTTTATAAATACTTGGCACTTCTGTTATCAGATCTTTTTCGATTGATTTTTCTCCCTTTTTCTCAAGTTCCAACATGTTTTTTAGCCTTACGTAGCCCAGAAATTTCATATCCTCGTCTTCAACCGGCAGAATATCGACGCCGGCTGTCCTCATTTTTCTAATGGCACCTTTTGGGCCGTCTTTTTTATATTTTACAAGGGTAAATTTCTCAAACATCAGGGTTTCTGCCGTGATAATAGTTTTGCGGTCTACTTTCTCCACGAAAGCTTTAACGTAATCGCTGGCCGGGTTGGTAAGGATCTCTTCAGCTGTTCCTATTTGTTCAACAATGCCGTCTTTCATGATGGCAATACGATCGCCTATTTTAATAGCCTCGTCCAGGTCGTGAGTAATGAACACGATGGTTTTATGTACCTTATTCTGGATTTGCAGCAATTCGTCCTGCATATCCGATTTTATCAGCGGATCGAGAGCCGAAAAAGCCTCATCCATTAACAGTACTTCCGGATCGTTGGCTAATGCACGGGCCAATCCGATGCGTTGTTGCATCCCGCCAGACATTTCAGCCGGGTATTGGGCTTCATAGCCTTTCAGCCCGACAGTTTCAAGGGCTATTCGAGCTTTTTCTTCCCGTTCTTCTTTGGGTTCGTTCCTTATTTCGAGTCCGAAAGCTGCGTTCTCCAGCACGGTTCTGTGTGGCAAAAGACCAAATTTCTGGAACACCATACTCATCTCTGTACGGCGGGTGGTGAGTAATTCTTTATTGCTTTCGCGGGTAATATCATAGTCTTTAAAAAAGACCTTACCGGAGGTAGGTTCATTAAGGCGATTCAGGCAACGGATAAGCGTGGATTTTCCGCTACCGGAGAGCCCCATGATAACAAAGACCTCTCCCTCATACACTTCAAAGCTGGCCCGGTTCACTCCTATGGTACATTTAGTTCGCTTCAGAATTTCTTCCTTAGAGACTCCTTTTTCCAGCAGAGCAAGGGCATCTTTTTTCCTTTTTCCAAAAATAAGTGTCAGGTCTTCAACTTTGAGTTTTATTTTTCTTGTTTCAGTCATTAAGATAGGATTAAAAATAGTAACCTACATTTATGTTTAAACGTGTATTCCAGTCGGGATTTTTGACCCCGGACCCCAAACCTTTACCGAAAGCATCGGTAAGCCAGGGTTGGTTTTTCCCCATGGCGAAGTCTACATAGGTATAAACATCCCCGGCGGTAATGAGCATCCCCGGAATCAGATGTTGTGTGTCGTAGAAGTTCTCGTTGACCTTATCGATGTATGTGTAATCGGTGTATATCTGAAGGCTTGATACGGGACCAAAATTAACCGGTATCGTATAAGCGAGACCGATAACGTATAAATCAGCCATGGCAGCTACACCACCTGTATATCCTTCCCCACCGTAATATTCGTAACCGTAGGCTCCCATTTGGATCACGTCGAGTAGGTGCCCATTATCCCCTTTGGCTGAATAATCATACTTAATATATTCAGTCTTCAGGTTAAATCCGCCGAAATTACCTTCAACATGACCGGCAAAGGCATAACTTGTCTCACTTTCATCAAGCACCGAATTGTATATCCCCCCAACCTGTCCGGAAGCCCCTATATTCCATTCATCATTAAGATGATAGATCAATTGAAGGTTAAATTGATTGAGTTCCCGGATACTGGCATCAGTGGCTACCGGCATTCCCCCGATATAATAGGTACCAGTTGACGGCACTATATCATAGGAGTAGCGCCCGGGACCGCTGTTGCCGAAGGTAACATCACCTCCGAATTTCGGACCTTCAGGCTCCGATTGCCGGAAGTAAGCCACATTAACATCCAGCTTCTCCAAAGACGAAATCTCAAATTTAACCCCTATGTCATAGTCATCTTCCAACCCGACATAATAAGGCCCCTGGAACCACCAAGAATGTGAAGCATACTTCGTAATACCAAAAGGAACCTGGGTTACCCCGAATTTCATATAAACATTGTCTGAAAAAGCATATCCAAAATAACCATGATGAATAAAGTGAGTTCCGAAAGTCGGATAAAACCTGTATTCAAAACTGAGATCGATACCCTTCATCGAACCATCGACATTTAACCGCCATGTATCCCAGGTAAACTGTGGGTTGAGTTTGCCTGGCCCGCTTTCATAATTTGTTGCCAGTATATTATACCTCACAGCTCCTCCAAATTTAAAATGACCTTTTTCGTCTTTGTCCTGTGCACTTACCTGCAAACTGGTAACTAATAATATTAAAAGTTGACATTTATACATTTCAATAACTTCTATATTCTAATTTTTCAATTTATGTCCCGTCCTGGGCTTATGATCTCTCATGCATAAAACTGCTCGGGATACTATACTCCCGGTTGAAAGAATGAAATGATTAATTAAATCTTTCTGAGCATCTGTCATATCAGATGAATACATACCCAAT